>CBFCXA010000013.1:0-16794 GCA_965601985.1 uncultured Chromatiales bacterium
GGTTCACCGGGTCGTTGGTTACGTGGATGACCTCGACGGTCTTGCCGGTCCAGGGGTTCTCCCAGCGGTCGACCACTTCGCCGGTATCGGGGTCCTGGTAGAGCAGGATTTCCCGCGTCACCTGTTTGAAACCCTGGCTCGGATCGGTATCCGGCAGCGGCCCGCAGGCGCGGATATTCATACCCTCGACGCGGAACAGTCGCCGGTCTGGCTCACCCGGCACGCGGCTGAACACATACCCGTGCCAGGCATAGGTCGCCACCTTGCCGTCCTTGGTCGAGCACTGGATCTTGCGCATCGCGACCAGGTTGTCCTCCGGCTCGCTGAGGTCGAGGGCCAGCGCGGCAGGCATCCACGCATGCACCGCTAAGAGGCAAACAACTAACGGGACTTTGTTCACTTTGACTCCTTTCATGCAACAGCTTGAGTGCGCGAAAGCCTTTGTTTTGGGTACTATTATTGTGCGCCGCGAAAAAATTTGTCGCGATTAAACGACAGAGGCTATGCTATCTTACCGAACCTTCGGGCGGTGTTTTCAAGTTGTCGCAACATGTTTGCACAACATCGCGGCAATTTCATGAGTCGCGGTGTTTCAGCGTGCACCCCTTAGCACTGTTTCGGGTCATCAGGAGACACGTTAATGATCCCATCAGCCGATGCATACGCACCCCGTAGTCGCGCTCACTATGGGATTCGGGCCTGCGGTCTCATTCTTTTGCTGTTCTCGGTTCCCGGGCTGGCGCAGCAGCAATATATCGAGGAGATCGTCATCACCGCGACCAAGCGCGAGCAGTCTTTGCAGGACGTGCCGATTGCGGTCACCGCGCTGGACGGCGATACGCTGCGCCGCGCGAACATCAGGGATATACGCGACCTGCAGCAGCTCACACCGAGCCTGGTGCTGACCAGTACGCAATCCGAAACCGCCGGCACGACCGCGCGAATTCGCGGTGTCGGAACTACCGGCGACAACCTCGGCCTGGAGTCATCGGTCGCGGTGTTCGTCGACGGCGTGTACCGCAACCGTAACAGTGTCGCGCTCACCGACTTCGGCGAAGTAGAGCGCATTGAGATACTCCGCGGACCGCAGGGCACGCTGTTCGGCAAGAACGCGTCCGCGGGCCTGATCCACGTAATCACCAAGGGCCCGGACCTGAACGAGTTCGACGGCTACGCCGAGGGCAGCTTTGGCGAGTTCGACGAGTACCGGCTGGCGGCCGGTGTGACCGGACCGATCGCCGAAAACACGCTCGGTTTCCGGCTCGACGCCAACTACGCGCAGCGTGAGGGCTTCATCACCGACATCGCAAACGGCGACAAGTACAACGACCAGGATCGTTACCTGGTGCGTGGCCAGCTGGGTTGGGCGCCCAGCGACAACGTGGAGTTTCGGCTGATCGCCGACTACGGCAAGCGGGAAGAGACCTGCTGTGCTGCCGTGACCGACGTCGCCGGGCCGACCTCGGCGATCATCAACGGCCAGACGCAACTCACCGGTTTTCAGCCGCTCGGCCAGGTAATCGTGCCGCCCGATCCGTTCGCGCGGAATACGACCGTGTCGAAAGAAATCGGCTATACCTCGGACACCACCGAAGGCGGCGTATCGCTGGAAATCGACTGGGGACTCGGTCCGGGCGACCTGGTCTCGATCACCTCGTACCGCGACTGGGAGAGCGAGCGTTCCCAGGACCTCGACTACAGCAACGCGTCGATCCTGTACCGGCCCCTCGGCGGCTACAGCAACACGTTCAAGACCTTCACGCAGGAACTGCGCTACGCGTGGAGCGCCGGCGACTTCGACCTGCTGGTCGGCGCCTACTATGTCGACGAGCAGCTCGACGTGCTCGACGGCATTCGGGTCGGGTCTTCCTACAACACCTATGTAAACGCGCTGATTCTGGCAGGCGGCGAAGCCAACACCCTGCAAACGGTGACTTTCGCCGATGGCCAGGGCGCCCAGGTCGACGACTTCAAACAGCAGACCGACAGCTGGGCGGCGTTTACCCACAACACCTGGAACATGACCGACCGGTTCGCTGCGACCCTGGGCTTGCGTTACACGCGCGAGACCAAAGACGTGGATGCGCTGCTGGTGGCGGATAATCCCGCCTGTCTCGCGGCCGTGACGACTAACCCGGATGCGCTGGGCCAGCTGGGCATCGGGCTAACCTGCCTGTCTCTGGTCAGCCCGCTGGTCGACGGGACGTATAACGGCAGCCGCACCGACAAGGAGTGGACCGGTACCTTTATCCTCGACTACGACTTCACCGCCGATTGGATGGGCTATGCCTCGTACGCGCGCGGCTACAAGGCCGGTGGCTTCAATCTCGATCGCTCGGGCCTGGGTAACCCGCTGCTGGGACAGACTGTGAGCATCAGCAACACCGAGTTCGAACCCGAGACCGTAGACTCGTTCGAAGTAGGCGCGAAAGCCAACCTGGCGAATGGCGCGGTGAAGTTGAACTTTGCCGTGTTCTTCTCGGAGTTCCAGGACTTCCAGCTGAACACCTTCACCGGTACCAACTTCGTGGTCACCAATCTCGACAAGGTCGAGTCCAGCGGCATCGAGTTCGAGGGCACGGCCTTCGTCGCCGACGGCCTGAGCCTGACGGCGGGCATCACCTACAACGATGCCAAGTATGGCGACAACGTGAGTGACCCGAGCCTGGCCGGCAAGCGCCTGACCAACGCGCCTGAATGGGTTGGGACGGCCGCGATCGACTACGAGCGCTCCCTGACGGGTACCCTGCTGGGCTTCCTGCGCCTCGATTACCGCTACACCAGCGAGCGCAACACCGGTTCGGACCTCGCACCCGAGAAGCTTCAGAAGGCCACCAACGTGGTCAACGGGACCATCGGTATCGGCGCGGACGACGGTTTCTGGGAAATCGAGCTCTGGGCACGCAACCTGTTCGACGAAGACTTCCGCCAGGTCGTATTCGACGCGCCGCTGCAGCAGGGGTCGTTCAACGCATTCCTGAACGATCCGCGCACCATCGGCGTACGGGCCAGGCTGAACTTCTAAGCCGCCAGTGTAAAAGGCCGCCGCCGGTATCGACCGGCGGCGGCCTTTTTTCAGTCCAGCAGCCGGTCCATCTTGGCCGCGCAGATGAAGTCGTTCTCGGACAGCCCGTCGATTGCGTGCGTAGTCCACAGGCAATGAACCTTGCCGTAGTGCACGGTCAGGTCCGGATGATGGCCTTCCGATTCGGCGATCCAGGCCACCGCATTGACGAAGGCGATGGTGCGATAGTAGCCGGCGAACTCGAACTCGCGGCTGATCGATTTGCCGTCGTCGCTGACCTGCCAGTCGCCGTTCAGCGCCTTGATCAGCTCCGCGACGGCGCCCGCATCCAGCGGATCGACGCCGCCCTCGCAGGGCTCACAACGTCTGGCGGTCAGGTCCTCACTGGCGGTCATGGCGTTACTCCGATGGCTTCTGTGTATCGGGTTTTCGGGCAGCAGTCGTGCGTGGATTACCACGGCCGCCGGAACGCATTTCCGCTACGGCCCGCTTCCCGGCTAGCATAACCGGGTCTACCGAGCGTCAGGAATCCCGATGTCCAAGCTCCCCTACCGCGCCAGCACCTCGACCGGCAATCAGTTCGATTTCGAGTTTCCGCTTCACCCCGAGACGGTCTCGGTGGTGCAGGTCCACAACCTGCTCACCGGCGTGCTGGGCGCGCTGGACCGGGAAATCAGCAATCTAGGAAAGGTGGCGAACGGCGACGTACTGCAGGCACTGGCCATGGCCCTGGCCGTACGCACGCGAATGTTGCCGGGAGATCCGCAGGCACTGGCCGGCCTTGCGCGTGATCTGACCGACGCCAGTCTCAGCGCCCCGGTGGAGCCGGGTCCGGGCAATGTGCCACCGGATGCGCCGCGCAGCGAGCATTGACCGGTTGGCGGCCGCGCTCAGCGTTGCAGTCTGCGAAGTTGCGGATCGTGCCAGCGGGGCAGCAGCAGCAAGCCGGTAATCGCACCCAGCAGCGCCCAGCCCATATCGGACTGCGTATCCCAGACGTATCCCTGGGTACCGAGGAAGGCCTCGGCGGCCTCGTCGCTTAGCAGCGCCACCCACCATTCGATCAGCTCGTAGAACGCGCTGAAGGCAAGTGCGAAACAGATCACGAACAGGTTTCGCCAGGCGGCGGCGCTGACGACATCCAGGCGGATCAGGATCTCGCGGGCCAGCAGGGCCGGCACGAAGCCCTGGAAAAAGTGCCCGAGCTTGTCGTAGTTATTGCGTTCCGCGCCGAGCAGCCCGTCGAAAAACGGGACCTCGGCATAGGTATAGTGACCGCCGACCATCAGCACTACGCAGTGCAGCAGTACCAGCGCGTAGGCCAGCGGTGTCAGCGGAAAAACTCGACGCGTGGCAGCCAGCGCAATGGCGCCGAGGATTGCGGGCAGCACTTCGAGCACCCAGGTAATGCGATCCCTCGGTTCGATTGCGGACCAGGCGAGCGTTGCGGCAAAAATCACGGCCCACGCTAGTCGAAGCAAGCGGTCCACGGCGCCGGCAGCTCAGGTGTTCACGGCCGGCGCCGCATGATCCAGGCGCACGGATCGACGGCCGGGGCGGGACTCACTTGCCAAGTCTCCTGAATCGCTAGCCGGCGCTACTGCAGCCCGGCGTTGCGCTCCTCCTCCTGCTGCCATTCCTGCGGGTTACGGCCGAACGGAATCATCGCGTGATAGCGAAACGCAGCCCGTTCCCCGAGCCTTGCGAACCAGGCCTGAACGTTGGGTAACGCCGGTCGTTCGATGTCCATCTCGAAGTAGCGATAGGTCATCGGGCCTAAGGGTATGTCGGCCATCGAAAAGGACGCTCCCGCGATGAATGCATGCTCACCGAGGTGCCGGTCGAGCATGCGGTACAACGTCGCGGCCGACTCGAGGCCCGCCTCGATCGCCTGCTGATTACGCTTTTCAGCGGGCATACGGATCAGCTGTATAAAGGCCGGCAGAAACGCCGGCCCCAGCCGGGTGGCCTGCCAATCCATCCACTGGTCCGCGCAGGCGAGCACCACCGGGTCGTGAGGCCACAAGTTACCCGGCCCGTAGGTTCTTGCCAGGTAGCGCACGCAAGCGTTGCTTTCCCACATGCGAACTGCGCCATCGACCATCGCCGGCACCAGCGGATTGGGATTCAGCGCGGCGTAATCGTCCGGATAGCCGAAACTGCCGCCCACGTCATGACGCTGATACTCGAGCCCGAGCTCGCCAAGCGTCCACATGACCTTTTGTACGTTCAGCGAGTTACGCCGTCCGTAGACTTCGATGCTCATTGCCTGACCCTCATTCAGCGAAGTGTCGGCAGCGCGACGAAAGTGCCGCCATTGCGCTCGCAGAGCGTACGCATCAGGTTGGCGAAGCGGATGCCGTTGTCGTAGTTGCCGCCGGCAATCTGGGTCGGGAAGCCCACGCCATGAATCCGCACCAGGCGGTTGCCGAACTGGTCCGCGCGGTTGATGCGCTCGACATAGCGCGCCACGGCCTCGACCTGCCCGCGCGGGAAGTCGTCGCCGAACACATAAATGCTCATCGGCTTGCCCGGCTCATAGAAGGTATTGATAGCCTCGGCGATGCCTTCCACCGGGCTGGAGTCGCTGTAGGGATTCCAGTTGGCCAGGCGGCTGATGATGTTGCGCCGGGCGCCATCCGAGTCCGGGATCCACTTGCCGGCGTACGACGTGAACATGTACTTGCCCTCGTCGTTCAGCACCTGGATCCCCTCGACCCGCGGGTACACCGCCAGCGCCTCGCGGACTTTCTGCAGTACCAGCCGCCACGGACCCTGGAACATGCTGCCGGAGGTATCGATGACGAATACGATGTACTCGCTGTCAACCGGCACGCCGCCAACCGTGGTGTCGTCCTCCGGCGGACGGTAGTTGGCCAGCAGGCGCTGCATTTCCTCGGTCAGCGACTGCCGGGCGGCAACCAGATCGCCGCGCTCTTCGTTGTCCATCAGCGAGTCGTCTTTCGACGCGTCATAGCGACCCTGGATTTCGGACAGGTCGCCGCGCAGTCGCGCCAGTCGCTCTTTCGATTCGGACAATTGTTCGCGGACCGTCACCATGTCACGGTTCAATACGGTAGTTTCACCGCGCAGCTCGAAAATCTCCTCCTGCAGCGCTGCGATCAGCGCATCGAGATCTTCGCGGCTGCGCTCGATGGTCATCGGCTCATAAATCTTGATCAGCACCAGCAGCAGGATCACCGCACCGAAGCCACAGGTAATCGCGTCCAGGAAGGACAGGCTGAAGGTTTCCATGTCGCGACGTTTCGGCATTACGGCCAGTCCCGCGCCGGTGTCAGCAGCGAGCCACGCGTGGACATCGCCAGCTGCCAGTAGAAGCCGGCGGCCGACGGGTCGCCGTCCATTGGGTAGAGCAGAATGTTCACCGGCACGCGGTCGGGCAGCTCGCGTACCGCCTTGTTGAAGAAGTCAGCTCGTCGGCTCGGCTTCACGCTCTCGGTCTTGCCCGGAATGTTCGGCCCCTGGGTCGGCAGGCCGTCGGTCAGCAGGTAGATATTGTCCGGCTTGGGTTCGAGCTCGCTCGCCGCCTGAAAGGCCTTGTGCAAGCTGCTGCCGCGGGCAGGCGTAACCTTGCGCAGCGACTGCACCGCGCGGGTCAGCTCACTGCCGTCGAAATCTTCCAGCCACTTGCCCTCGGTACCCTCGATCACGCTCTCGACCTGCTGGTTGAAGGTGTAGATCTGGAAGCGCACGCCCGGGCGGATCTGCGTGGTCAGCCAGTCGACCGTACGCACCGCCTGCTGCCACTTCGGTGCCCGTCGCTTCTGCTCGTCTTTCATGTTGCGGAAGCGAATCACGTTCACGTAGGTGCGGCCGAGCATGCTCGCCGAAGAATCCACCAGGATCAGGATGCGCTGGCCGCCCATTTTCATGCCCGTCAGGTACTGTCGGTTGCCGTCGCCGACATAGCTGCGAATCTTTTCGCCGGTCTCGTCCGACGTGGACGCCGATTTTGCGGCCAGTCGCTGTTTCGCCGCCTCCAGCCGCTCGATGTCGGACTTGAGTTTTTCGATACTCTCTTCCTTGGCCAGCGTACTGTTCTCGAACTCGGCCAACTCCTCGAGCAGGATCTTGAGCATGTCCTCGATACGGTCCGCCGCGCCGTCGGTGGTCGCCAGTTCCTGGCGATCGGTCTCCAGCGAATTGCGAATCCGCACCATGTTCTTGCGACCTTCCAGCACCTCTTCCTCGAGCCGGTCAGCTTCGGCCTGCAGCGCCTGGTTAGCCTTGCCGGCGCGCGACGACACCTGTGCATTGATCACCATGAAGAACAGCACGACCGCACCAAGCCCGCAGGACATCACGTCCAGGAAGGACAGGTTGAAGACGTTGAATTCCCGCCTACGCGCCATCGGGACCTACCTCGGCGACCAGGCGAAACTCGAGCGGCGGCTGGCCGACCGCGACTACGTCACCGGCCTGAAGCACGGCCGAACCGTCGATGCGATGACCATTTAACTGCGTGCCGAATCGGCTGTGATCGGTCAGAACCAGCCGGCTGCCATCGATATGGATGCTGCAATGCTGCCGCGACACGCCGGCCACGCCGCCGTCGACCGTCACACCGTAACCGCCGGATACCAGCTCGGTGCCGATCGCAAACGGTTCGGACGGCGTCAGTCGATAGGCCCGCGAGCCGGCCAGCAGGTGCGTCGGTTGCTCCGCGTTGACTGATTGGCGAAGTTCGGCCGGAGCCGGCGCGGGTTCCTGGTCCCAGGGCAGCGCGGTCAGCAGCCGCAGGCCTTCGGCCGTGGCGGACGTGACGCTGCGGCGTGCCGCCGCGCGCGCCGCAGCGCCCGGTTCCAGGGTGAAGATCTCGACGCCCGGCAATGCCGCGAGTCGGTCGACGAAACCGGGGAAGCGGTCGAGACCGGACGGCAGCAGCAACGCGGTCGCCCCACCGGCGGGCAACAGGCTGCGCGCGCGCTGCAGCAGCGGCTGGCAGCGCTCCGCCAGCCGGGTCTCGAGGTCGCTGCGTTGAAACTCCGCGGCAAACTCGTTGCCCTGGTAACTGACCGAGGCGCGCAGGCTGGACTCCCTGGCCAGCGAAGCCAGCCAGCCGTCGAGCTGGTCGTACAGATACTGCTCCGTCACAGCATCGTGCAGCGGGTCGAAGCGCGCCGCCTGCAGAAAACCCGCAGCAAAATACTGTACGCAACTGCGCTCGAGCACCTCCACACCCAGCCCCGGCAGTGACTCGCGCGTGCCCAGCGCCGCCCGGCCCGGCTGCTCGATGCGGGTGAAGGCCATGCCATGCAGCGAAGCCTCCAGCAGGACCAGCTCGCGACCCGGGTATTCGCGCCGCGCCGACGCGACTGCGACGTCGACGAAGCCGAGCACCGGAATCGACAGTTCCTGTGCGATACCCAGCAACAGACCGAGCTGCGCGGGGCTCCAGTAGCCCGGCACCGCGAAGCTGACACCGCGGCAATCGTCAGGCGCGCGGCGCCAGAGCGTATCCAGGTGGCCGTGCACCAGGTCCGCGGCAGTATTGGCGCCGGCCAGCGGCGCCGGCAGCGGTTCGTCGGCCAGTTCCGCCCAGTAGCGGTTCTGCACCCGGCGCGGATAACGACGTGCTGCGTGCCACGCGTCCCAGCCGAACAGCAAGTCGCCATCGGGCGCCAGCGCATAGCCCGGCTCGCTGAACACCTCGCTATCGCCGGCATAGCCGGTCAGCGCTGCGTCGTTCAGGTCAATGCCGAGAACTGTCATCGCTGGCTGCCGGTGCAGGTCAGCTCGACTGCAGGTGACGGATCAGGTTCTGGTCGAGATAGGCCTCGGTCTCGAATACCAGGCGTTCCTGCAACAGCTGCAGCTGATGCACCAGGAACATCAGAACGATGCTGATCAGTAGCGCGATGAAGGTCGAGTTGAAGGCCACACCGAGACTCTCGGTCACGCCGCTGATGTCGCCGTCGACTGCACGATGCGCCAGGCCCAGCGCCGCCCCGATGCCACGCACTGTGCCTATAAAGCCGACCGACGGGATGGCCCAGGCAATGTAGCGGACCATCGACAGCTCCGACTCGAGCCGTTCGGCTTCGGAGCTGACAATGGTATGCGCCGCAGACGAAACATCCTGCACGTTGCGCGTTGCACCGAAGCGCTGGAGCGCGCTGAGCAGCGCGCGCGGCAGCAGCAGGTTTCGCTGCTCATCAGGCAGCGACTGCAGCTGGCGCGCGTACTCGCGCGTATCGTCGGGCAATATTCGTACGCCTTCGGCCACCGGCAGGAGCTGACGCGACAACAGTGCCCGCTCGCGATTCGCGTAGTACGCCTTGTAGCCCATGATCGAAAAGGCCCAGAGCATCAGGATGAAGCAGGCTTCCTGCTCGAAGTCCTGGATGATCACGAACAGCGAACGTTCGGGTACGTAATCGGGGTCTTCCTGGATCAGGATGCGCTGCTCTTCCTGAATCGCCGCGGCGTTCGGCCGCACGATGGAAACGTAGACGCCGTGCACGATGATCACGGACACGATCAGCGAAAACAGCTGGAAGACGAATTCGGTCGAGAATGACTTGTTCATGATCGCTAGATGTCCGACGGCAGCGAAATGGCGAGGTCGGCCGCCAGCGGCCGCGATGGCGTGAACTCCTCGAGCTCGTCCGGATCCTGGCCCGCGCTGGCCGCCTCGATACGCGCCAGCTCCTCGGCGATGTCTTCGTCCGACAACTGTTCGATGTCTGTCGTCGCCGGGGCGTCCGCCGCGCCGCCCGCTGGTTCCGGCGCCGGTTCCGTCACGGTTTCCGGCGCGGCGTCAGGCTCGGCCTGTGCAACGCGCACCTCGCGGGCCGGCTCGTCCAGACCGAGCAGGGGTCCGCTGACCTGCTGCGCGGCCCAGGTCAGGCCCAGCCCGCCGGCCGCAATCGCCGCCACTTTAAACACCTTCATGGCTTACTCCTCGTCCGCATAACGCGCCAGCCGGAAGCCGACGTCCAGCCGACCGCGGTCGCCGAAATCGCGGTAGGCAAAGCGCAACTCGCTAATACTCGAGTAGCGCCAGCTCGATCCGCGGATTACATGATACTGCCCCTGATCCGGCCCGACCGGGTCGGTGCCGTCTCCGCTGCCGCCGGAATACACCGTGTACAGGTCATGGACCCACTCGGCCACGTTTCCGCCGACGTCGTAGATCCCGAGGGGACTGGCCTGAAACTTACCCACCGGCGAACTCACCGGGTAGCCGTCGTCGTAGGACGCGAGCACATTGGCGACGATGCCGCGCGCGGAACGGTCGGCATAGTTGCCGGACGCGGTCGCCGGCGGCATGCGGTCGCCCCAGGGGTATTTCAGGGTCCTGCCGCCACCGTTATAGCGCGCCACCCAGGCCCACTCGGCTTCGGTCGGCAGACGGTAGCCGGTAGTCGGAGGCGACACCAGCCGGAACTCGCTGTCCTGCACCTCGTAGGCGCGCGGCAGTCCCTCGCGGTCGCTGAGCCAGTTACAGAAACTCACCGCCTGCTCCCAGCTCACCAGCGCCACCGGGTGATCGCCGATGCCGAGTTCGCGGTACTTCTCGGCACCGGAGGTGTGCTGGGGTTCGAATTCGCGAAACTCGGTGTTGGTGACCTCGTACAGGCCGATGTAGAAGCTGCGTGTCAGCGTAACCTGGCGTCGCGATTCGTTCGGCCGCCGGCCCTGCTCGCGACGCGGCGCGCCCATGGTCAGCTCACCGGGCTGCACCAGGCGCAGCTGTGCACCCTGGCTGGTCTCGACCACCGTCGGGCGTGCGGCCAGCACGGCCTCGGCCTCGGTCAGCAGCCTGACCTCGAGTACCTGCGGCAAACCAGGCTTGGGGGTGATCTCGTCGTTGTAGTCGGCATAGCCCTCACGACGCACCAGCAGCTTCGTGCTGCGCGCCGGCAGCGACAATGACTGCTCGCCGCGACCTACGCTCCTGCCGTCGACCAGCACCTCGGCATCCTCCGGCAGCGGTCGAATCACCACGTCGCCGACGCGCGGTTCCAGCTCGACACGAATACTCCTGCCCTTGCGGCTGGCCAGTTTCACGGCGCGCTTCTCGGTGCTGAAGCCGGGCTTGGACACGATTACCTCGTAGCTGCGCCCGGGCGCCAGTTCCGCTTCGACCGGCGTGGTGCCCCGATAGCGGCCATCGATGCTCACCGCTGCGCCCCCCGGCTGACTGGTCACCGTGAGCAGGCCGTCGGCGGGCACCAGTTCGATCGGGTCGAGCTCGAGCTGCTGGCCCGCTTCGACCTGCAGCAGCTGGCGCCAGATCTTGTAGCCCTCGAGCTGGACCTGCAGCTCGCGGCCGCCGGCCATGACCGGCACCGTGGCCGGCGTGGTACCGAGTTCTTCATCGCCGACGCGCAACATCGCGCCCTCCGGCTTCGTGACCACGCGCACATCGGCCCAGCCGGGCTGCAGCTCGGCGATGAATTCCTGGCGTTTGCCCAGGCCCTCGACCTCGACCTCCGCGCTGAACGGCAGGTAGCGCTCCGCGGCCAGGTCTACCTGGTGTGGACCGGCCGGCAGCTCGATCGCCTCGCCCGCTGTGGTGCCGGCCGGCTGCCCGTCGATCATGATTTCAGCCGGCGTGTCGGGTTCGGCGCGTATCACAAGCAGGCCCGGTAATTTGGCCATGCGGAAGCTGAAGTCCTGGCTGGGCTCGCCGGTCACCGTCACGGCCTCACGGGCATCTTCGTACCCGTCCGCCTTGAGCAGCACGCGATAGTCGCCGGGCCACATCAGGAAGCGCTCGCCAAAACGCACCTTGATCAGGCCGCCGGCGATGCGAATATCCGCGTCTGCCGGCTCGACGTCGATGCGCACCGCGCGGGCGGTGAACAGGAACAGCGCGACTGCGAGCAGAACAGTGAGCACTGCCCCGATCGCGTAGCGCCAGCGACGCGATCCGCCCTGCGCAGTCAGCGGTGCGGCTGCTCCGCCACCACGGCGAGCCACCGGCGTAATTGCCGCACCGCCGTCGACGACCTCCTCCAGCGCTTCCGGCGGCAGCGTCTGGTAGTCCGCGGCCGGATAGCTGACGGAGAAATTCCAGCGCTCGCCGTCGAGTCCGACCTGCACCCGCACCGATTCCAGACCCACGACGTCGCCGTCTTGCAGCCAGCTCGCGGCCGTCAGCGCCTCGCCATTCAGGCTGAGTCCGGGCGGGCGGCCGTTGGGCTGCAGGAAGGGCCGGCCGTCCAGCGCGCTGATCGTGGCGACCTGTGCCGCGCTGGCCGCGCCCGGCACGCGAATCTCTGCCTGCGCGCCGGTACCCAGCGTGAGCGGCAGATGTGTGTCGTCGAGATGGCGCACGCCCTGCGGACCGTTAATGACGATCTCGATGCTCAAATGGGCTCCTCGCAGCGCACCACGATCGGCCCGGTACTGCCGTCGGCGAGCACGCGAAAATCCTGGCGTACGTCGCGATAACCATCGCGGCTGCCAACCGCAACGTAGCGACCCGGACGCAGATCGACGACGCGGCTTTCAAAGGCGCCCAGGCGCCCGACCTTGTAGATGGTGACCTGGGTCAGGTTGTCCGACTGAAAGCGTACCGCCACCGTTGTCGCGGCCAGCTCAAGCAATCGCTGCAGCTCATCGGCGCGCGCGCGCAGCTGTGGACCGGCATCCGCTGCCGCGCGGGCGCGCTCCAGCACAGCGCGCGCCTGGCGCCCAACCGAGGCTTCGTAAAATCGGTCGCGCATCCCGATCGCCTGCTCGACGTCGCTGGCGAGCTGCGCGCGCGAACGGGACCGCTCGAGGCCCTGGCGGGCCGAAACCAGCCCGTCGTCTACGGCCAGCGCGGCTTCGTACGTCTGCGCGGCCTCGACCCAGCGCTCGGCGACTTCCAGTTCGCGCGCCTCGCGCTCGAGTACCAGCACGGACTGCAGGCGTTCCTCCGCGCCGAGCTGCTGCAAGGCTGCCTGCGCGTCCGCGTCTCCCGGCCTGACTCTCAGTGCCGCGTCGAACGCGCGCCGCGCACGGTCGAAGTCCTCGTCGCTGAGCGCTGCATAGCCGCGGGCCATCTGCTGTTCATAGCTGGCCTGCTGAACCGCCGCGCGCGTTCGCGTCAGGCCCTCGCTCGCCGGCCTCCATTGTTCGTCGATCTCCAGTGCCCGGGCATAAGCCTCGGCTGCGTCATCGACGTTACCGGCAGACTCAAGGCGCGTAGCTTCGGCCATTGCCGCCAGCACCTCGTCCAGGCGTTCGGCGCGCGCAAGCCCGAGCTGCGCCTGGGCATTGTCCGGTTCAACCGCCAGCGCGAGTTCGAACCCGGACACGGCCCGGGCCCGGTCGCCGTCGAGCAGCGCCGCCTCGCCCTCGGCCAGCGCGTCGGCGAGGACCTGCGACGCGCGCGGCAGCAATTCCTCGCCCATCGCCCGCGCGCCGTCGTACGCGGTCGCCGCCGCTGTAAAGTTGCGATCGCGATAGGCCTCGTCACCGAGCTCGACCCGGTTCAGTACCGCAGTCCAGTCAGCACCGCCCCAGGTATCGATACCGACGGCTTTCAGTTTGTCTTCCAGCGGCAGCAGCTTGGCGAGCGCTGCATCGGCAAGCTTGCGTTGTTCGGGAGAACCAGCCGACTCATCCACTTCCGGCGCAACATCGCGCGGCGGCTCCGGTCGCGCCCGGTCGACCAGCGGTCCCTGCTCCTGGACCAGGTTAGGCAGCAGAAATACGACGGCGAGCGCGAGCGCGATCAGCACGCCCAGTCCGCCCACCACCACGCCGGCCGGCAGCCCGTGTCGCTGCCGGGCCGCGGGCTGCACCGGCGGCAACTCGCTGGCGCCGGCGGCCGGGCCGCGCGGCGCCGCCTGGCGGCGGACCGGCTGGATCAGTCCGGCATCGTCCGCCGAGACTTGCGGATTGTCCTGGCGAATCTCTTCGAGTACCGCACGCACCGCACCGATGCCTGCCGGTCGGGCCGTCGCAGACTTATCCAGCATGGCGGACACCAGGCGCTGCAGCGCCGGCGGCAGCGCCTGGCCCTGGCCGTCCTCGGCCAGCGGCGCCGGCTTCTCGTCGCGAATGCGCTCGGCGGTGACGTCCGGATGCAGGGGCGGTACACCGGCCAGCAGGTCGTAGAGCAAAGCGCCGAGCCCGTAGATGTCGTCGGCTACCGCGGGCGAGTCACCGTCGAGTTGCTGCGGGCTCATGTAAGGCAAGGTGCCTCCGCGCGGCTTGCCCGCGTCATACAGACTGTCGGCCTGGCCGAAGTCGCTGAGCAGACATTCGCCGCGTGCGTCGCGCAACACGTTCGCCGGCTTGAGATCACGGTGTACCACGCCCTGACGGTGCGCATAGTCCAGCGCATCGCAGAGCATCAGTACCGCACGCACGATTTCCTGGAAAGCCGCACCACGCAGCGCGCTGAGGTCGCCGCCGTCCAGGTACTGCATGCTGATGAAGTTCAGTCCGTCATCAGTGTGCAGGTCGTGGCAGCGCACGATGTTCGGATGCACCAGTGCCTGGGCCCGCCGGCACTCCTCACGCAGGCGGTCGAGGTGTACGGCATCGTCAGCGAGATCGGGATCCAGCAGTTTCAGCGCGACCGGCTGGTCAAGCTCGGCGTCGTCGGCCAGCCACACCTGTCCGGCACCGCCACGGCCCAGCTGGCGAAGCAGCCGGAAGCGACCGGAAAGAATGCGATCTGGAGTGAGGTCGGACATGCGCAAAGATTACCGCTGCGCGCCAGACGAAGCGCGCATTCCGCGTCCGGCTGGTTCGCCGGCAGTCAGTTCGCTTGGGACTGTTGCGCGTCTTCCAGCGACAGCTCGCCGGCGCTCAGCAGGCCGGTTTCCGACGCATAGATTTCCTGCAGCAGCTTGCGCCATTCACGATACTTCTCTTCCGCCGTGCCGGTCAGTCGACGCGTCTGACCCTCGACCTCGACCAGCAGCGGTTCGGCCTCGGAGTCGAATGAATCGCCAAGCTCGCGCAGGGACTCGCGGTGGATGTCGGCTTCGGCGGACTTGCCGAAACCGCTCTTGATGCCCTCGATGCCGCCGAAGATCGCCGCCGTGGTAATCGCGGAATTTCCGCCGCCCTGGGCCTCGTAAGCGACCGCGCCGAGTATGGCCGCCAGGCCCAGCAGCTGCCGGATACGTGCCGAGCGCTTCAGCTCCTGGTATTTCAGGCTCTCTTCGCGCGACATCTTGCGCCAGTCCTCATAAGGCTGGCCGAGTTCGTAGTACAGCCCGGCGTAGTACTCGTTCAGCGTGTCCATCAGCAGATACTCGCGCTCGCGAACCGCGCGCAGCCGCGTCAGCATCGGATCGTTCTCCGCGGGCAGGCGACGGATGCTGTAGTTGCCCTCGTCGTTTTCGAGGTGATCGCCAAACGCGACCGGCACCAGGTTGGACGCGAAACGCAGCTCGGCGACCTGGCGCACGTCTTCGAGCTCTTCCGAGGACATCTCCTGGCGAATCTCCAGCAGGTCGTTGGCGATGCTGTTGTAGACGTTCTGGTAGGGATCCTGGCTCGTGTCCCGATATGACGAATAGGCCTTTTCCGGAACCTGCGTCTTGTAGACCTTGTTCAACCACTCGCGCCCGGTCGCATCCCAGGCACCGACGCGCACTTCGGCTTTCAGGCCATCGGAATGATCGACGCGACCCCAGACGATCACGTCCACCGCCTCGGAGAACTCCGGCAGTACCCAGACGGAACCCCAGTGACCGGAAGCTTCCAGCGTGTTTTTCAGGTGGTAGGGCATGTAGCGCGCCTCGGCGCGGCGCACATCGGGAAACACGAATCCGTCGGGCTCTTCCTGGTCTTCCGGCACGCCCGGGTCGAACAGCAGGATGCCGACATCCAGCAAGGCCTCGGGCCGCACTTCGGTCTCGGCGCGCACCATTTCGACCTCGTCGTATTTAACCGTGCGCGATGCGGCGCAGCCGGCCAGGATTGCGACGGCCACGGTAAGTGCGGCAAGGCGCAGATAGAAGGATATTGTCCGTGTGTCCATACGCGGTTCTTGAGTCTCGTCTACTTCTTCTTGATTCCGGTATGGCGGCGGTACTCGTCCCACAACGCCTCACGGATATCGGGATCGGTCTCGGCCATCGCGGCCTCGCGAATCTGCTGCGCGACCTGGTCGTCGCCGGACCCGTCGGTCGGGATATCTTCGGGTATATCGCCGACCATCGCGCCGTCGCGCTCTGACTCATCGTAGTCGCCGCCTTCCAGCCCGCTTTGCACCTCGGTCTGACCGGCGCCGGCTGTCTCGCCGGCAGAATCGCTCTGCTGCTCGCCGGAACTGGCCATGCCGCCGGACGAGCCGCTCTGCTGCTGGCCCTGGCCGCCCTGCTGGCCGGTGCTGGCGGAACCGCCCATGCCACCCATGCCCTGCACGCCGCCCATGCCACCGGACTGGCTGCCCATGGCACCGCCCATGCCGCCGGCCCCGGCAGTGGCAACCTGCTCGGCGTCGCCGCCCTCGCGCTGGCCAGCGCCGCGCGCTGAACCCTGCCCGGTCGAGGCCATGCCGGAACGTTCGCGTTCCATCTGCCCGTCGAAATCGCCGAGCGACTCGTTGAAAACGTCGTCGAGACTGCCGTCGCCCATGCCGCCGGCCGACCCCTGCATGCCGCCCGCTTCCGGCATGCCGCCGGTACCGCCGGCGCCACCCATGGGTTGCATGCCGCTATCGCCGGATTGGCCAGCCTGGGAGTTGCCGGACTGCGAGCCACCGGCCTGTGAGCCCTGCTGACCCGACTGGCTGCCCTGCTGACCCGACTGGCTGCCCTGCTGACCGTCTTCAGGCGTCCCCTGCT
>CBFCXA010000014.1:0-16647 GCA_965601985.1 uncultured Chromatiales bacterium
ATCAGCGGTACCTGGCCGGCGACCTGGTCCTGTACCCAGGCGCTCTCGAAGCCGAGTGCCTCGGCCCGGCGCAGGCTGTTTTTGACCAGCTCCATGTCGGGCCGGCCGTTCATGAACACCTGCGGGACCGGGATGCCGAAGGTCGGCGAGCCGCTCACAGCAGTTCTTCGGCGAGCAAACGTAGCGCGTCCAGGCTCGCACCGCCGATCAGCATGCTGCCGACTTCACCGCGCGCGGACGCGGCGCGCCAGCGCGACAGCTGATCCTTTATGTGCTCAGCCGGCCCGACCAGCGCGCAGTCGTCGATCAGTTGATCCGGGACCGCGGCGACCGCGTCCGCTTTCTGGCCACCGAGATAAAGGTCCTGGATCTTCTCGGCCTCGGCCTCGTAGCCCATGCGCGACGCGTAGCGGGTATAGAAGTTTTTCTGCTTCGGGCCCATGCCGCCGATATACAGCGCCAGGTGCTCGCGCACCGGTTGCCGGCAGGCGTCGATGTCCTCGCCGAGCACCACGGTGACGATCGGCGCGACGTCGAACGAGGCCAGCGATTTGCCATTGCCGGCTTTCGCAAAGCCCTCGTCGAGGTAGGACCCGAGCAGGTCGAAGCGATCCGGATTCATCCAGATCGGGAACACGCCGTCGGCCACCTCGGCCGCGGTGCGCAGGCCGTTCGGCGTGATGGCCGCAGTATAGATCGGCAGTTTCGGGTTGCCGTGCAGGATGGACTTCATCGGTCGGCCCAGTCCGCTGGCGTCTTCGCCGTGATACGGGATCTGGTAGTGGTAGCCGTCGTGCTGCAGCGGCGCTTCCCGCGCGAGAACCTGGCGGATGATGTCGATGTATTCGCGCGTGCGCGTCATCGGCCGGCCGTAGGCCACGCCGTACCAGCCTTCGACCACGCCGGGTCCCGACGGACCGAGGCCGAGCAGAAAGCGTCCGCCAGACAGGCCGTCCAGGGTCATCGCTGTCATCGCGGCACAGGTCGGCGTGCGCGCGGGCATCTGCATGATCGCGGTACCGACCTTGATACGTTCGGTGCGCGCCAGCGCCCAGGCCGCCGGCGATACCGCGTCGGAGCCGTAGGCCTCGGCGGTCCATACCGAGTCGAAGCCGAGGCGTTCGGCTTCGAGGATCAGGTCCATAGGCAGGGAGACTTGCGCCGGCGAATAGCCGGCCATCAGGCCCAGTCGCATCGCAATACCCGATTATTCCAGCCGGGCTAGTCTAGCCGATTGCGACCGGTCAGCAGTCGAGCGCGAGATCCGCGGCCATCGGCCGGGACCTGGGCTCATCTTGCGCTTCTTCTTCGTCCAGCTGTTGCCTGAGTGAATCCAGCCGACCGGTCAGTTCCTCACGCTCGGCGGCCAGGCGATCGATCTCGTCTCGCACGACCTCGGAGCCCACCTGGGCCAGGCTCAGCTCGGTTTCCATGTCGCGCAGCGCGACCTGTGCACGGATGCTCTCTTCCGCCCGGCTGGACAGTTCGCTGCGCAGCGTCTGGGTCTTGCTGCACTCGTCGACCAACTGGCCCCGCAGGTCCTGCAACTGAACTTCGTGCGTGGCGGCCTCGTCGCGCAGGGCCTCGATCTCGGCCGTCAGCTCGCCGCGCTCGACCTTCCAGTCCTTCTCGGCCTTCTCCGACTCTTCCAGCTTGCGCTGTGCTACACGCAGCTCGGCCTCCACAGCCCGGAGCTGGTGATCGCGCTCCGACATTTCTCCCGGCACCTTCGGGCGGCGCCGCCTGCCGAGCAGGCTGCCGAGTTTCGCCAGCACGTAGCCGGCAAGGAACGCGACTGCGCCCAGGACCAGTGGCATTTCCAGCAGATTGAACATAACTCGGGGACGCGGGGTTACCGATTGTTCCGAGTCTAGGAACATGCGGACCGCAGCCGCCGCGCAGTGGGTCTCAGATTGGCGCTTGCCTCAGGCGCTGTCCGGTCGCGCCGTGAGCTTGTGCGGGAAGTAGCGCTCCATGAAGTCCAGCAGTTCGCGCGGGTACTGTTCGACCGAATCGAGTTTCAGCGCCGGCCCCACCCACATCAGGTGCCCCGCCTTGTCGCCCATGCCCATCCAGGGTAGCCACGGCGATACGTAGGTCGGCGTGGCCGTGGTGTAGACCTTGCTGACCGACGGATCGTGCAGCTCGGCCAGCGAACCGCGCACCAGCTGGTGCTCGCCCATCGGCAGTCCGGCCGGATAGGTGCGACGCATGGTCAGCCACACGTGTTCGCCGCGGTCGCGCCATTCGAGCAGGCCTGGCAGCTGCGCCTCGTCCGGCAGCGGACGCGGGTCGTCCGAGCGCTTGTAACCGTTGACGGAGTAGATGTAGTGCGCCCTCACCGAGATGGAATTGCCGAGCACCTCGCTGCGCGCGCCGGTGAACGGGTTGCGATACTCGGTCAGGCGTTTGCCGGTGTCGCGATCGCGAAAGAAGCTGACCGTCGCGCCATAAGCGTAATAGCCGCCGTCGGGCTGGCGCTGGTAGAAGTCGATTTCAGAGCCTTCGAAATCCACCAGCGGCACCGGCGCCTGCTCCGGAAACACTGCATAGATGGTCCCGTAGTACCACTGCGGCACGTCCTCGGCTTCGAGGCTGCCGCGCATCTTGACCATCGCGGTCAGCGCATCCTGCGGGTCGTCCAGATCGAGCCTGCTGTGTGTCACCGTCGCGCCGGGACGCCAGGCCAGGGCACCCGCCGCGGCAGCGCCCAGCAGCGCGCGGCGACTCAGCCGCTCGTTCATTCGGACTTCTCCGGCAGCGCATAGGCCAGCAGATAGTCGTCAATGCCTTTTGCGTAGTACCAGCTGTGGCCGCCGGCCGCGAACACGATGTACTGGCGGCCGTCGATTTCGTAGGTCATCGGCGTGGCCTGCGCCGAGGTCGGCGCGCGCACCTGCCAGAGTTCTTCGCCGGTATCGATATCGTAGGCGCGAATGCGCGAGTCCGACGTTGCGCCGATGAAGATCAGCCCGCCGGCGGTCACAATCGGCCCGCCGGCGGACGGGGTACCGTAGTTCAGCGGAAGCGACAGGACCGGTATCAGCTCATCCAGCAGGCCGAACGGTACCTTCCACTTGATGTCGCCTTCGACCATATCGACCGCGATCAGCATGTTCCACGGCGGCGCAGTGCAGGGTGTGAACGACGGCGACATCAGCGGACCCTGCTCCACCCCATAGGGTGTGCCGCCGATATAGCCCGGACCCTGCATCGGCGCGCCGGCACCCGGCTTCGCGGCCGCGACCGGATCGATTTCTTCATTCGGGATCAGCTTCACGTAGTACGGAATCTGGGAGACCGGCGTGATCAGCAAATTGCGCTGCGGGTCATAGGCGCCGCCGCCCCAGTTGCTGCCGCCGCCCGGTTGCGGAAACATCAGCGTGCCGCCGTCGAGCATCATCGGCTCGTAATGCCCGCCGTGACGCAGCGACTCGATCTTCTTCCGGCAGGCGTTGCGATCGAACACGGTAAAGCCCCAGGCGTCGTCCGGGCTGATTTCGTTCTTGACCAGCACCGGCGGCTTGACCGGGAACGGCTGCGTCGGCGAAAGCACCTCGCCGGGCACGTCGGTATCGGTCGGTACCGGCCGCTCTTCGATCGGGAACAGCGGCTCGCCGGTCTCGCGGTTGAAGATGAACAGCATCGCGGTCTTCACCAGCTGGATCACCGCCGGCACCATCTCGCCATCGCGCGGCACGTCGACCAGGATCGGCGGCGAACCGACGTCGCGGTCCCAGACATCGTGATGCAGAGTCTGAAAATGCCACACGACTTCGCCGGTCGAGCCGCGCAGCGCAATGATCGAGTTCGCGTAGTCGTTATTGCCCGGCCGGTGCACGCCCCAGTAGTTCGGCGCCGGGCTCGCGGTCGGGATGAACAGCAGGTCACGCTCGTTGTCCACCGACATCGGCGTCCAGTTGTTGCCGCCGCCGACGTTATCGGGCGTGGGCTTAAGACCGGTCGATGCATCGCGCACCAGCGGGTCGAAGGTCCAGACCAGCTCGCCCGAGCGCGCATCGAATCCGCGGATAGCGCCATTGACCGAACTGGCGCTCTCGAACTTGTTCGAAGTCGAACTCACGGCGACCACGTCACCGACCACCGCAGCCGGTGCCAGCAGCTGGGTCGCATCGACACCTTCGGCGGGAAAAGTCGAGCGAATCAGGCTGTCTACGTCGACGATGCCATTGCTGCCGAAGTCCGTGCAGGGCTGGCCGTCGACCGCATCGACCGCGAACAGGCGCCGGTCGGCCGTGGGCATGAACAGCCGGTACTGGCAGGACTTGCCCGCTTCCGGTTCGGCTTCCTGCCAGAAGGCCACGCCCTTGCACTTGAAACGCCCGGCCAGCGGCCGCTTGTCGATCTGCGGATCAAACTCCCAGCGTTTCTCGCCGTTGGTCGGGTCCAGCGCAATGATCCGCTGGAACGGGTCGCAGACGACCAGGTGCCGGCCGGCGCCTTCCGGCATCAGCACCGGGGTCGCCTGGAAGTCGATGAACATGCGCAGATCGGGATTGTTCTCGACCGCGCCGGTACGAAACTGCCAGGCAAGCTCCAGTTCGTTAACGTTATCCCGGTTGACCTGGTCCAGCGCCGAGTAGCGGCTGCCGCCGGCATCGCCGCCGTAGTAGGTCCATTCCTGGGCCGGCGCGGCCTGGGGCAGACTGACTGCGCAAACCAGGCCCAGCAAGCTGGAATACCTGAACGGAAATCGAATCGCCTTCATCGGGTGGCGCCTGCCGGTAGCAAAAGGGATGCCGATTATCGGCCGGGATGCGCGCACTGCCTGCAGCGCATTGCTGCATGGTCCTGACAGCGGACAGCCGGCGCGTCAAAATTCCGTGAAGCGTTCCGTGACCATCATCAGAGGCCGTCCGCCGGCCAGGATTCTGTAGCTGCGCGCCAGGTAGCGCCCGGCGACCACGGGCGCCTGGGCCTCGTCTACCTGCTGCCAGCCGAACCAGAGGCACTCGCGCCGTGTTTCCAGTCCGCTGTCGATAATGATCCGGCCCAGGCCACCGGGCTCGGTTTCCAGACCGCGGCGCATGGCCGGAGTCAGCCGTTGCGGGAGCAGCAGTGAATCGGCCCAGGCAAACACACGTTGCGACGATCCGCCGCGCAGCAGGACACTGCGACGGAGCAAAACGTCACCCGCGTCGCAAGCCAGCCATTGAGCTTCGAAACCGCTCGCGCGGTCCTCGACCTGCTGCAGGCGCTGCACCGCCACCGGCTCGAGGTAATAGGCTTCCAGAAACTTGGTGACCGTGCCGTCGATTACCAGCAGCGCGCGCTGAACCGGAGCCAGCGAGGCAACGTAGACCGGCGACAGCGACGCCGGCCGGTGTGCCATTTCGACGAATACGCCGAGCGTGGGGTCGAAGGTCGACGGGGCGGCTTGTGCTTCCGGCATCACGGCAGGTCCTCGAGAGCCGCGGACTATAACAGCCGTGCACGGCGCAGGGTCTATACTCGACGCTATGAACAGCACACCGATCAGCCGTCACTTCGTTACGCTCAAGGGCCGCTGGGGCCCGCGCCAGGTTCATTATCGCCGCGCCGGCAGCGGTCCGGCGCTGCTGCTGCTGCACCAGTCACCGCAGTCGTCGCGGGAGTTCGAGCCGCTGATGGCCGAGTGGGGCAAGAGCTTCACGGTTTTCGCGCCCGACTCGCCCGGCTACGGGCTGTCCGACCCGCTCGGCGTCGAACAGGCCGGTCTGGAGGACTTTGCCGATGCGGTGGCGGAGTTCCTCGAAGCCATCGGTATCGAGCGCTGCGGCGTATACGGCTACCACACCGGCAGCGGCATGGCGGTCGCGCTGGCTCACCAGCATCCGCAGCGGGTCACCGCTATCGGCTGTAACGGCCTGGTGATGCTGATGCCGCCGGAACTCGAGGACATCCTCGCGAACTACCTGCCGAAGTTCGAGCCGAGCTGGGACGGCGCGCACCTGGCCTGGCTGTGGGCGCGCATGCGCGAGCAGATGATCTTTTTCCCGTGGTACGACGCGCGCCTGGCCGCGCGCATGGATTTCCCGATGCGCAGCCCGGAGGCCCTGCAGCAATCCGTGATGGAGTTTCTCCACGCAGGAGATGCCTACCGGGTGGCCTATCGCGCGGCATTCGACTACGAAGCGGGACCGGTGCTGGCTCAGTTGACCGTGCCGAGCCTGATCACCGCCGCACGAATCGACCCCTTGTGCGCGCACCTCGAACGCATCGACGCGCAGGCCGACTGCGTAAAAATCGAAGCGTCACCGGACCACGACGCGGCGGTCGCAAAGTGCTTTGCCCACCTGCTCGGTTACCAGGGCAGTGCGCCGCCGGACGCGCCGCCCTGTGACCCGCTCGCAGGCCGGACCTGGTCGGATACCTTGCGAACCGACAGCGGCTGGGTTCGACTGCGCCGCCGCGGGCAGCAGATCAACAGCTTGATACTGCATGATGCCGGTGGCTCGGCGGAAACAGCCGAGGAACTGCTCGCCGCCTGCGACCAGGCGGCCGCCATCGATCTGCCGGGTCACGGCGAGGCGCCTGCACCGGCAGCGGACTGCGATGTCGCCGCCTGCGCCGATGCAGTCGAACAGGCGCTGGCAGCGCTGGACGGCGAAGCACGATGGCTGATCGGCCACGGCAGCGGTGCGCTGGTCGCGATCGAAGTGGCGGCGCGGCATCGGGCGAAATTGCGCGGCGTGCTGGTCGTCGACCCGCCGATCCCGGACCCGGAACTGCGCGCGGCGATCCTGCACGAAGGACTGCCGGATCTGGACGCGGACTGGCATGGCGGCCACCTGAGCCGGGCCTGGCACATGGTGCGTGACGGGCGTCTCTATCACCCGTGGTTCGATCGCAGCCTGGCCGGGATTCGCCGGACCGAACCGCGCCTGGATAATGCGTCGATTCATCTGGAGGTACGCGAGCATCTGAAATCGAACGGTCACTGGCAGGCCCTCTGCCGCGACCAGCTGGATGCAGACCCGCTGACGCGGGCCGGCGAACTGACGCTGCCGCTGGTCAGCTGCGCGACCGCCGACGGTCCGTGGCAGGCTGCCGCCCGCCAGCTCGCCGAGACCGGGTCACGCGGCAACTTCGTCGAATTGCCGGTCGCGCGCTCGGCCTGGAGCGAAACACTGGCCGCAGCAATGGGCCGCGTGTCTGGCTAGCTGCCGATTTTCACCAGCGCCTTGCCGAAATTCTCGCCGCGCATCAGCCGCGCGAACTGCGCGCCCGCCTGCTCCAGCCCGTCGGCGCAGTCCTCCAGGTAACGCAGACTCCCGCTGGCGACCAGCGGCGCTACCTCGTCGACGAACTCATCGCGTTGCGGCTCGAAGTCGTAGACCACCAGCCCTTTGACCACCGCGCGCTTGAGGATCGGCAGACCAATGTACAGGCCCCTGTCCGAATCAGGGTCGTTGTAGGCACTCATCAGTCCGCACAAAATCACCGTGCCGTAATTTTTCAGCACGCCAAACGCGTCGACGAGCATCTGACCGCCCACGTTGTCATGGTAGATGTCCGCGCCATCGGGCAGCGCCGCGGCCAGGGAATCAGGGTAGTCGGGCAGCTTGTAGTTGACGCAGGCATCGAAGCCGGCTTCGTCACAGACCCAGCAGCACTTCTGCTCGGAGCCGGCAACCCCGACCACCCGCGCGCCGCGATGCCGCGCGATCTGCCCGAGCGTTGCACCGACCGGCCCGGCGGCTGCGGACACCAGCACGACCTGGCCGGCCTGCACCCGGGCCAGTTGCACGATGCTCGCCCAGGCCGTCAGGCCAGGCATGCCAAGCACCCCCAGCCAGGCGGACATCGGCGCGCGATTGCTATCGACCCGATGCAGCTCGCCGGCGGTCGCCACCGAGTGGCTCTGCCAGCCACCGAAATGGCGCACGCAGTCCCCGGCGGCGAACGCCGGGTCTTTCGACTCGAGCACCACACCAACGGTTTCGCCCGGAGGCATGTCGCCCGCGCCCATCGGCCCGCTGGCGCTGACGTGGCGTCCGGCCATCGCCGGGCGCTGGTAGGGGTCCAGCGACAGGTATTCATGCTGCACCAGGACCTCGCCGGGACCGGGCGCCGGCAGCGGGCCCTCGCGCAGCTCGAAGTCTTCCGCGCGCGGCACGCCATCCAGCGGCGCACGCAGGACGACTCGGTGGTTGGATGTCATTGAAGCGACCATTTGCCAGGCTTGCGGCAGCTTAAATGCGCCCCTTCACCGGGTCCACCTATCGAACGCATAGGTGCGCGCGCCACGCGGTGACTGCCCCCGCCCCGTTGCTGTCGGCTACACTCGCTGCCCCTACGCGGGCCCAGGGGGCGCCCGCGTTGCCGGCACGCCCGGTAGTCATTCCAACCAAGGAACCCGCAATGAGCATCAAGTTCGAGACCAAGATCGACTTCAAGAATCCGATCTGGAACCGCGACGCCTGGGCCCGTATCCAGGCCGACCTGAATCCTGACAAGGAGACCATCTGCTACTGTCGCGGCGAAGTGCTCGGCGTCAAGCCCGGCGAGGCCGTCAAGCATCTGTGTAATTTCGAGACCTTCCTGGCCACGCGGCTGATTCCGCAGGAAGACGGCACGATCCGGCGCCTGAACAAGGAAGTCATCTTCTACACCGATGCGCGCACCAACCAGATCATCCACGAATGGACCAACCCCTGGACCGGCGAAGTCGTACCGGTGGTGCACGTATTCAACGATCCGTTCAACTACACCATCAGCGAGTGGCTGATCCTCGCACCCGAAGATTTCCCTAAAGACGGCTCCAAGCCGGAACCGCGCAAGATCCCGCTGATGTTCCCCTGGTACTCGATGGGCGACGACCGTCTGGTGCTGAATACCGATATGCACCTGTACTACCCGAACTCGCTGCAGCCGGACAAGTGGCCGCGCGAATCCGGTGGCAAGTTTGCACAGGTTTCCGAAATGATGCGCTACATCGTCAAGCGCGAAGACCTCGAAAACCCGGACCTGACCTCGGTACCAATGGTGGGTTCCTGGAGCCGCATCACCCCATGGCTGCCCTGGATGCTGATGGGCCAGACCGAGGGCCACGCGATGTATATCTCGACCATGACCAAGGCCAGCGACCCGAGCATCGTGCCCGAGCACGTACGTGAATTCTCCGAGTCGCAGCGGCCCGGCATGCTGCAATCGCCGACCGAAGACTACGGTCCGAGCATCTCGAGTCTCGAGTACTACGCGAAGGAACAGACGCCGGCGCCGCCGCTGGAAAGCTGAGTAGTCCAGGGACGGGGGCTCTTACGCCCCGTCCCTTTCCGACCAACAAGCCTGCGCCCGGCAAGCCCAGGAGCGAGCCATGAAAAAAGCCGCAAAGATCAAGCCGTTCTGGTATTCGGACATCTGGCTGTTTCCGAAGCTGATTACCATCGTGACCACGCTGGATGAACAGGGGCGAGTCAATGCCGCGCCCTACTCGCACATCATGCAGTACGACGTGATGGCGAAAAACCCGCGCATGATCGTCGGCTTTCGCCAGGACTCGCACAGTTTCAAAAACATCGTGGCAACCGGGGAGTTCGTGGTGAACTGCCCGCCGGCCGACCGGCTGGACGACATGATGGAAACCGCGCGCTTCTACCCGGAAGGCGTGAACGAACTGGAGCACACCGGTCTGACGCCGATCCCGTCGCAGAAAGTCAAACCGCCGAGCATCGCCGAGTGCCCGCAGATCGCCGAATGCACGGTAGACGAAATCCGTCGCCTGCCGAAAAGCACCGGTATCGTGATCGGTAAAATCGAAGCACTGGTGTTTGACGAGGAGCTGATCGACATGCCGCGCGAGAAACGCATTCGCGCGATGAACCTGCCGATCGGGCTGGGCGACGAGAGCCGCCAGGACTACTTTCATGCGGTGAACTACGACATCACCATGCACCAGCTCGGCGAGACGCCGGACGGCTTCAAGGGTGGCGAGGTCAAACTGAGTCTGCCCTGGGAAGACGACGCGCTACAGAACCTCATGACGATCCCGCCCGGCGTGCGCGAAATGGTCACCGAGCAGACCGAGAACTTCGCCCGTGAGCACGGCGACGAGAAAGTCACGCAAGCGCGTTTCCAGCAGCTGGCCGAAGAAGCCGGCATGAGCGCCGACTTCTTCGACCGGTTCCGCAAAAAGAAAGCCGGCTGACGCACGCGCCAATGCGCATCCAGCTGATCTTCGAGCCGGACTCAGCCGAGCAGTTCCTGCGGCTCGGCCGCCTGGCCGAAGAGCTAGGCTTCGACGCAGTATGGACTGCCAACCATGTCGACGCGCCTGACCCCTTCCTGGCTTTCAGCCTGCTCGCGCATGAAAGCTCCCGCTTGCGCATGGGCCCGATTGCGATCAGTCCGTACGAACTGCACCCGGTGAAGATGGCCAACTCGCTGCTGGCCCTGAACGAACTCGCCCGGGGGCGCGCCAGTATCGTGGTCGGCGGGGGCGGCGGATCGGTGATCGCGATGAACCTGAAATCCGGCCGCTACGTGATGGCGCCGCGCATGGTGCGCGCGGTGCGCGAATGCGTAGAGATGCTGCGTGCTGCGGCCAGCGGCGAGCCGGTGAATTACGCAGGCGAGCTGTTCCAGGTGAATGGCTACCACGCCGGCTGGGCAGAAGAATCGCCGCCGCTGATCTACGTCGGTGCGACCAAGCCGCAGATGCTGCGCCTGGCCGCGCGCATCGGCGACGGCGTGATGTTCAGCGATCTGACGACAGGCCGGCTCGACGAAACCATGCAGCTGTTGAACAGCAGCCTCGACCAACACCAGCGCGCCGCTGGATTTCGCGTCAACAACCTGTTTGCCTGGCATGTGAAAAAGGACCGCGACGAGGCACGCGCCGAAGCGCAGCGCAAGCTATGGGTGCGCGGCATGATCGAGCGCTGGTACATCGAACCGTTTCTGGAGCCGGACGAAGTGGACTTCGTCGAGCAGCACATGGACGGCATCATTCGCGCCTACCTGACCGATACGCCGGATATCGACGACCTGCCGCCGCCACTGCTCGACAAGCTGGTCGACGAGCTGACTTTCTGCGGCGACTATTCGGATATCGACCAGCTGCTCGCGCGTTGCGAAGTGTTCAAGCAGGCCGGCGTCACCGAGATGGCACTGCGGCTGTACGACGACCCGGAGGACTCCATCCGCTTGCTGGCGGACGTGGTCGGACCGGAACTCTAGGCGCTGAGTCAGGGCAACCGCCAGGCCTCGATGTCACGCGTCCAGTCATAGGCTTCGGACGGTAACGGAAAGCGAGGCCGGGGCAGGCCCAGGTAGTTCTGAGGTTCGACCAGGTGATGCGCGGTCACGGTATCGGGCGGCTGGTCGTCTTCAACCCAGTCTTCGAGATAGCTCAGCCAGTCGACCGCATCGGCGCCCGGGCCACGCCGGCAGTGCGCGACACCCGGCAGCAGAAACAAGCGCGCAAATTCCCGCGTCGCCGCCTCGCCGCCCATGGTGCGCTGCATGGTCTGGTAGTAATCGATGGTATTCAGAGGCGTGACTTCCACGTCGTCCCAGCCCTGGTACAGGATCAGCTTGCCGCCGCGCCGCCGGAACGCGCGCAGATCCGGGTTCCTGGCCGAATACAGCGTCTCGATCAGCGCCAGGCGCGACGGGTCGCGATCGAAATCGAACTCGGCGGCCGAATGTCCGGGGCCCGGGTCATCGAAAAAGATCAGAGTCTGGTAGAGCTCGCGAATCGCGCCGTCGGGGTGAAACACGGCCGGGCCGTCGGCGCCGACGAAGTTCGGCACCCATTCATATTCCGAACCCGGCTGCAGACCACCCGGCACCAGGAACTCACCGGCGGAATTGCGCGCGCCTCCGTACAGCTTGTCCAGCACGTCGATCTCGGCATCGCTAAAGCAGTCTTCGCCCGACCCACGCCCGGGCGCGCAGGCGGGCACGGCACTGCGCCAGAGGCAGTTGCGCGGGTCGTCGATGATGCCGTCCGGGCTCCCATCAAGCTCGTCACAGGCCGAGAGCACACGTCGATGCAGCTGTTCGACCCGCGCAGGACTCAGGATCGGCTCGCCCTCCGCGTCGAGGTTCGCCCGTCCGGACCAGATCAGGTTCAGCGCGGTCGTGCCGGTCTCGTCGAGCACCGGCGCGCCGGCAATGATGCCGTCGAAATCACCCGGGAAACGCTGGGCGGAAACCAGGCCCTGCCGCCCACCAGTGGAACACCCGCGAAAATAACTGCGCGCCGGCCGGCGCCCGTAGTGCAGCGTGACCAGGGCCTTGGCCGCGACCGCAACGACGTGGGTGGCCCGGTAGGCAAAGTCGATTTCCGCCTGCCGGTTGTTGAACGCCCACAGCGACCCGAACGCCGGGCCCCGATGGCCCATGTCGGTCGCGACGACCGCGTAGCCGCGTTCCAGCGCATCGTCGCAGGCCGCTGAGGAAATCCCGCCGCACAGGCCGCCACAACCCTGGAACAGCAGCTTGCCGTTCCAGGACAGCGCCGGCAGGCGCAGCTCGAAACCGACCTGGGGCGCGACTAATCCTTGCACGCGACAGTGGGTAGGCAGTTCACCGACAGCCGGCAGTTCCACGGCACCGGTGATTGTGGTCGGTGCGTCCGGCAGGCTGTCGAGCCCGGCAGCAGCGGGCAGGGAGGCACAGTCGACCGCCCACAGCGGCATGGGCAGCAGCAATAGCAGCGCGCAGCAGTACTGGAACGGCGAACGCATCAAGCGTCGCGGGCCGCGTTGCGCCCCTGCCCGGTGGTGTCAGTGTGCCGGCTCTTCATCGTGGTCAGGCATGCCTGCAGGTAACCGAAGTGTAGCCGCAGTGCGCGTCCCGGCAAGCTGCTTTTGGCTCGTGGTCCCCGCTTGGCTATAGTCCGCCCATGATCAGCGAGTCCCGATTACGCCGTGGGTGAGTCACTGCAGGCACCGGTCGTCGTCGTCGGCGCCGGGCCGGTGGGTCTGTGCGCGGCACTGAAACTCGATGCACTGGGCGTGCCCTGCACACTGCTGGAGCGCAGTGAACAGCCGCCGGACGACCTGCGTGCCTCGACCTTTCATCCGCCGACACTCGACATGCTGGACACGCTGGGACTGGCCCCGGCGATGGTCGACGGCGGCCTCGAGGTGCCGCACTGGCAGGTGCGTATGCACGCGACACACGAGTGCGCACGCTTCGACCTGTCGGTGCTTAAAGACGACACCGCGCATCCGTTCAGGCTGCAATTCGAACAGGCTGCGTTCGTAAAACTGGCGATCGATAAGGTACTGCGCTCGAAGGGTATCGACTTCCGGCGCGGCATCGAGGTCGACGGACTCGACCAGTATGACGACGGTGTGCGGCTGCACTGGTCCGGCGGTGAGATCCATGCCGGCTATGCGATCGCCGCGGACGGCGCGTCGAGTCGGCTGCGACAGCTGCTGGAATTACCGTTCGAGGGCCTGACCTACCCGGAAACGACCATCCTCACGACCACCCGATTCCCGTTCGAAGACCACCTGCCCGGACTGTCCTGGGTCAATTACTGCTGGAGTGACAGCGGCACCTTCTCCCTGCTGCGCGTACCGGACCGCTGGCGCGTGAGCCTGTATCCGGGAGACGGCGAATCGGTAGACGACGCGCTGCAGCCGGAACGCGTCCAATCCAGATTGCGGGAAATCGTCCCGGCAGCAGGCGACGAGCCGGTGCTGGAAATCCGGCCCTATCGAATCCACCAGCGCATCCTCGACAGCTACCGCATCGGACGTGTGCTGTTTGCCGGTGATGCCGCGCATCTGAACAGTCCGAGTGGGGGCATGGGCATGAACTGCGGCATCCACGACGCGTTCAACCTCGCCGACAAACTCGCCCGGGTGCTGGCCGGCGAAGCGGACGACCTGCTGGACCTCTACGACCGCCAGAGACGCCCCATTGCGCGCGACGAGATCCTCAAGCGCGCCGACGGCAATCGCAAGCGCATGCAGCAGCGCGATCCGGCCTGGCGACGTACGGAGCTCGACCGTTTGCAGTCCATTGCTGCAGATCCGCACAAGGCGCATGAGTTCCTGCTAGGCTCGTCGATGATTGCCGGCCTGCGCCAGGCAGCGTCGGTGCACTGATTTCGCCGCGTAACGCGACGCCAGCGTTACCGGACCAGGGGGGGGGAATATGGATCACGATAAACCCATGACCATCGCGGCCGCGGTAGCGCTGAGCTGCATCGGCGTGTTCGGGCTGCTGCCGCAGCCACTGATGGTCGGCGCACTCCAGGATTCGCTGGGCTTCTCCAGCCAGCAGGCTGGTCTGATCACTGCCGCAGAAGTATTCGGCGGCGCACTCGCATCGATTTGCTCGGCATTCTGGATCCAGCGCGTCAACTGGCGGCTTGCGGCGCTGTTCGCCATCGCTGTCGTGTTACTCGGCAATCTGCTGTCGAGCTTCCAGGAGAGCTACGCGTCGCTGCTCGCGCTGCGTGGCGCCGTAGGTTTCTTTGGTGAAGGCACGGCCTTCGCAGTGGCGATAAGTGTGATCAGCAACACCAGCGAGACGGATCGCAACTTCGCCTACTCGATCGCCGCGCAGGTGGGTTTCGGTGTAATTGCCTTTGCGACGCTGCCGTTTGCCGTGGCCAATTTCGGCCTCGGCGGCATACTGATTCCGCTGGGCGCAATCACCCTGCTGATCGCGCCGCTTCTGCGCTGGCTGCCGGCGGCCAGCAGCCGGCAGCATCACGCGTCGGCGGCGGGTACCGCGGCGAGTGTCGGGCCGGCGGTGCTCGCGCTCGGCATTTTGCTCATCTGGTGCATCGGGCTGGGCGGCATCTACGCGTTCGAGGAACGCATCGGCGTGGCCGGCGGCCTCGAGCAGACACGCGTGGGTTCGGCCCTGGCCGTCGCGGTCGCGGTGGGCTTTCTCGGCGCACTGGCCGCATCCTGGGTCGCCGACCGCTGGGGCCGGATACCGCCGGTTACGGTCGCGCTGCTTGCCCAGGTCGGCGCCATCGCGCTGCTGCAGGGAGAACTCAGCTGGATCCAGTTCGCGCTGTTCGCCAGCGTATTTCATTTCTTCTGGAACTTTACCGGGCCATACCTGATGGGCATGGTCGCGAGCGCTGATGCGACCGGCAGGATCGCCGTGCTGATGCCGGCCGCGCAGACCGGTGGCTTCGCCGCCGGTACCGCGCTGGCCGGCAACCTGATGACCGAGGGCAGCCTGCTGGCCGCCAACGGCGTCGCGATTGCGGGTTGTTTGATCGCGCTGGTGGTCTTCGTGCCGGCCGCTCTTGCGGCATCGCGACGACAGGTCAGTCCAGCAGAAGCGTGACTGCTGCGGGATAAAAAAACGCCGGCCAAGCGTTTACTCCCGGTTAAGGGGACCCGGGCGCCGGCCGGCGTAGTGGGAAGCTCTGGAGAATCCAGCACCACGTCAGTGCAAGGCGCAATGTTATGTCACATTGCGAAGTGAAAACAATACCAAAATCAATCGCATAGCGCGATGGACCAGCGATCGGTCCCGAATCTGGAAAACAAGCTTATTTTCCTAAATTTTTCAGATAGTTGAGGTTCCGGGACGCCGGACGATGCGAAGGTTTTCCCAACGCAACTTTGCCATTTTTGGTTGCTTTACGGCCCTGCCCGGGTCGGATAGGGTTTTCGCGAGGCCTGTACGCGTGTTCTGACCGATGACCACCAGCAACGACAAACCGATGGCGCCGGATAGCCAGCGGCTCGCCAACCGCGCCCTGTGGACCGAGACCATCGCTCTGTTTTATGAATCGGCTGGCAGTTTCGCGCGGCGGAAGGATTTCATTGCCGCGGTATCCGGCTTGTTCGGCGGCGAAGCAGCCGCCTTCATCGTCTGGGGCGGCGGACCGCCGCCGTTGATGCGCGCCGCGCTCAGCGAACTGGAACTCCCGGACCTGGAGGCCGAATACCACGACCGCACTGCTCCCGGCAGCCTGTTCGGACAGCTCCAGCAAGCCGACGATTTTTCAGTGATCAGCGGCCGACTCGGCCAGCGGCCGGGCGCCGCGCTGACCGACAGACACTGGGTTGCCGGCGTCATGGAAAACGACGCAACGTCGCGAAGTGCGGTGCTGATCCTGCGCTCCACCAGCGCTGAACCCTGGGGTCATGAAACCCACGAAGCGATGCGTGAACTGCTGCAGTATTTCAAGCGTGGTCTGCAACACAACCGATGGTTTGAACGCTATCGGCATACTGCACAGGCCGGCACCTTCCTGATGGATCGCGCAATGCGCGGCATCCTGCTGTTTGCGCCTCGTGGTGCGATTACGTATCGCAATGCCGAGGCGCGGCGTATCGTCGATGACGGCGACGGCATCAGTCAGTCAGATAACGGACTGGAATTTACCGATGCGGAAGCCGACCGGAATTTCAGCGACTTCCTGGCCGGAGCCAGTGCAGTCGACAAACAGGCAACCGGTGACAACCTCAAGCTGGGCCTGAGCCTGCGGGTGAACCGCCCCAGCGGCCGGTCGCCATACCAACTGGTCATGTACAGACTGCCGACCGGTCTGAGCGAAGCAAGCTTCGACCAGACGCTCGGCGTGGTGGCCTGCATGATCCACGATCCGGAGCGGGCCATCGGACTCAGCGGCGAATCGATACGCGAGTTTTTCAAACTGACGCCGGCGGAAACCAACCTGGCCGTCGCGCTGCTGCGTGAATACCGGCT
>CBFCXA010000015.1:0-16485 GCA_965601985.1 uncultured Chromatiales bacterium
CGTCAGCGCCAGCGAGAAGGCGAATCGCTCCCAGGGCCTCTCTCACGCCCGCTGGCTCACCATGACCACCATCGCCGAGCGCCCCTTCACCGTCGCGCAGGTCGCACGACGGCTCGGCCTGGCCCGCCAGAGCGTGCAGCGCACCGTCAAACTGCTGATCGAGGAAGGCCTGGCTAGGCAGCAGCCCAACCCGGAACACCGCCGCTCCCATCTCGTCGCGCTCACCCGCCGCGGCGAAAAAGTCATGCACGAACTTTCCAACCGCCAGGTCCCGCTCACCGGCCTGTTCACCCGCGACCAGGGCCTTAGCGTGGAAGACCTCCGGCAACTCGCCGACCAGCTGAAAACCATTCGCGAAACCGCCGAACGCGTCGGCCACTAACCCGCCTCGACCTTTGTTTGGCTGTCCGCCGATGACTTTGGCGGCAGCCTGAAGTCGCGTGACTCCGTTCACAATGCGTCTTGTGCTGGGCGACAGCCCGCTTTCGGGACCGTCGGCGCGCAGGGACGCGCGCCGCCGAGCCTACAGGGACGTATTCACGGCGTGTCCCGAAAGCGGGCTGTCGTCCAGCACCGCGTGGAACCCAATCGGATGCTCACCAGATCCGCACGCGATCTTCAGGCTCCAACCACATCCCCGACACCGACTTCACCGCAAACGCCCGATGAAACGCGTCGAGATTCCGCACCACCCCATTCACCCGGTACCGCGCCGGAGAATGCGGCCCGGCAACCAGCTTCTCACGCAGCAACGCCTCCCGATACTGCGTGCGCCACGCCTGTCCGTAGCCGATAAAAAACCGGTGCGGTCCGGTAAATGCACCCATCGTCGGCGCCTCTTCACCATCGAGTGACAGCAGGTAGGCGCGATGGGCCATGGTGATGCCGGCCAGGTCCGCGATGTTCTCACCCAGCGTCAGCTCGCCGTTGATGTGCATGTCCTCCAGCGGCTGAAATGCGTCGTATTGCTCAATGAGCCCCTGTGCGCGCCGCTGGTACTCCGCCGCATCGTCCTCGGTCCACCAGTCGCGCAGTCGCCCGTCGCCGTCGAACTTGCGCCCCTGGTCGTCGAAGCCGTGGCTGAACTCGTGGCCGATTACCGCTCCGATCGCGCCGTAATTCACCGCCGGATCGGCTTCAGGATCGAAAAACGGCGGCTGCAGGATCGCGGCCGGGAACACGATCTCGTTCAGCGTCGGCCGGTAATAGGCGTTGATGGTCTGCGGCGTCATGCCCCACTCGCTGCGGTCTACCGGTTTGTCGAGCTTCGCGACTTCGCGATCGTGCGCCCACTCACGCGCGCGGGCCACGTTGCCGACCAGGTCCTCCGCGTCGATTGCCAGCGCCGAATAATCCTTCCATTCGTCCGGGTAACCGATTTTTGCGTTGAATTTTCTTAGTTTCTCCAGCGCCTCGGCCCGCGTCGGCTCGGTCATCCAGTCCAGTTCGTTGATCGACTGCCGGAACGCCTCGCGCAGATTGGCCACGAGTGCCTCGACCTGCGCTTTTGCCTGCGGCGGAAAATGCTCGGCCACGTACTCCTTGCCCAGCATTTCGCCGGCCGCTCCGTTGACCAGCCGGATGCCCCGCTGCCAGCGCGGCCGCTGTTCAGGCTGGCCGCGCAGTACCTGTCTCTCGAAGCGGAAGTCCTCTTCGAGGATTTCGCGATGCAGGTAGGGCGCGTAAGCCTTGATCAGCTTGAAGCGCAGATAGTCGCGCCAGTCCGCAACCGGCGTGTCGGTGATGAGTTCTCCCAGCCCGGCGAAGTAGTCGGTCTGCGCGATGACAAATCGATCGGGCTGGCCGAAGCCGCCTGCCGCCAGCACACCTGGCCAGTCGAAACCGGGCGACAGCTGCGCGGCGCCTGCGAGGTCGTAATGGCTGGTGTAGATACGCTCGCGGTCGCGGTTCTGCACCCGCGTCCACTGCTGCTCCGCGATCGCGGTTTCCAGTGCCAGGATGCGCTCGGTTATCGCCGCGCCGTTGTCGATGCCGGCGAGTTCGTGCAGGCGCTGAATATGCTCGCGGTACTTGGCCCGTGTTTCGGCCAGCTTGCCGTCCGCCTGCAGGTAGTAGTCCCGGTCCGGCATTCCTAAGCCGTCCTGCCAGATATAGGCGAGGCTGCGCTCGGGATCGTTCGCGTCGCCGTCGACGTAGAAGTTCAGCGGCACGGTCACGCCGATGCGCAGCGCTTGGCCGAAGTAGTCCATCACCGCGGCGTGGTCCGGCAGCGCTTCGATGCTGGCCAGTTTCTCCGCCAGCGGAGCCAGGCGCAGCGACTCGATCCGCGCCTCGTCCATGAAGCTGGCATACAGGTCACGGATCTTGCGTGCCTCATCGGAGTCGGACGCAGCGGGCCGTTCCAGGATTTCGCGCAGCTGCTGCTCGGTCTGCTCCTGCAGCTGCTGCATCACGCCGTAGCTCGAGCGCTCCGGCGGAATTGGATTCGCCGCCAGCCAGTCCGCGTTCACGTAGTCGAAGAAGTCGTTCTTCGGCGTCGCTGCGCTGCTCAATTCGGCCGGGTCGAAGCCGAGCCGGGCCGGATCGTGGCGCGGCGCGTCGGGGGAGCAGCCGAGCAATATCAGGGCTAGACAGGTGGTCGGTACGGCGCGCATGGTGGCTCCTGCAAGGGAGCCGGGATGGTAACGGCGAGGACGGCAGTTCGCCACGACGGGTAGCCGTTTCCGCGGACGACCACTGATCGGTCACCACTGCCCGCTGTTGACCGTCTGTTGACAAATGCCGGCTTGAACTTGTCAATCAGGGTTACGGAGAATCAGTCCATTGCGGTTGCGGACACCTATCGCTGCCGGTTCCGGGTCCCCCGGACAGCCTTCGAACGGAGCAGATGATGAATAGAGTACGAATTGCCGGACTTCTTGCCGGCCTCACCCTGGCCGCCAGCGGCGCCGCGTTAGCCGGTGCACACGCCGACAGCGAAATGGACCACAGCAAGATGGACCATGGGGAGATGGACCACTCGGCCATGGGCCACGACATGGCCGGCCACAGCACCGACAAAGACGAACTCGGCCGGCGTCTGTACGGCATGAAGCACAACATCACGCCGGAAGTCGCGGCCGAACTGCGCGAGAAGATCCCGTTGTTCGCGACCTACAGCGATGCCGAGCTCGGTCTCAGCATGGAAATGATGGGTTCGAACTACGCCTGGTACCTGAGCGAGGACGATCTGCGCGGCACCCAGGGCGTGTTACTGCTGCTGCACGGCTTCAAGGCCGCCGACAAGAACTTCAAGGAGCAGGTCGAGGGCATGTCGAGCATTTTCCCGATGGCCATGGCCCCGGGCATGAGCATGATGATGTCCGATCACATCCAGTGGGCAATCAGGGACATCGAGGCAGCCGGTGCCGAGACCATCGTGGTCGTGCCGATCGTGTCGAGCAGCTACAACACCATGCTGGATCAGTGGGAGTACATCTTCGGCCTGGAAGAAGAGGCCAGCTATGCGTCGGTAGCTCGAGTCGAGTCCAATGCGCAGATACTGTTCGCCGAACCGCCGGGCGACGATCCGCTGGTCGCCGAGATCCTGCTGGACTACGCCTACGAGATCAGCGAGAACCCGGACAGGGAATTCGTGATTGTCGCGGCTCACGGCCCGACTTTCGAAGACGACAATCGGAAAGCGCTGGCCGAACTGGAGAATCTGGCGAAGATCATGCGCGAGGATGGCGATTTCGCCGGTGTCGCGGCCATGACCCTGCAGGACGATGCGCCCCCGGCTATCCGGGACGCGAACGTGGCCAAGCTGCGCAAGATGGTCGAAGACGCGAACGCGCGGGGTGAGGATGTGCTGGTGGTCACCAACCTGATCGGCACGCGCACTATCCAGTCGAAACTGCGCAAGGATCTCCAGGGCCTGGAGTACAAGTTCAACAAGAAAGGTCTGGTTACGCACTCGAACTTTATGAAGTGGATGGGCGAGACCATCCGCGAGCAGCTCGAGCGCAATGCTGCCGTCGACATGCCGGCGGAAGCTGTCGCCGGCCGTCGTTAGACCGGAAAAAAATCGGCGCCGTCGGCCGCATGGCCGGCGGCGCTTTTTCTTGCCTGGCTAGCGGCGTTTCTTCAGAGACTGTTCGAGCCGGTCACACACCGCCTGAAGCACCTGCACCCGCGCCCAGCGCTTGTCGTTGGCGCTGACCAGCTGCCAGGGAGCCAGCCGCGTGCTGGTGCGCTCGACCATCTCGTTGACGGCCTCGGTGTAGTCGGGCCAGCGCTCCCGGTTGCGGTAGTCCTCCGCGGTGATCTTGTACTTCTTGTACTCGGTCTGTTCTCGGGCGCGAAAGCGGCGCAGCTGTTCGTCCGGGTCGATGTGCAACCAGAACTTCATTACCGGCGTGCCGTGCTCGCACAGCTGCGCCTCGAAGTCGTTGATCTCGTCGTAGGCGCGCTGCCATTCGTCCGGTCGCGCCAGGCCTTCGATCCGCTCGACCAGCACGCGCCCGTACCAGCTGCGGTCGAAGATTCGCATCTCGCCGTCGCGCGGGATGCGCCGCCAGAACCGCCACAGGTAATGGTGGGCGAGTTCCTCGTCGCTGGGTGCGGCAACCGGGATTACCTTGGCGTCGCGCGCCGATATTGGCTGGATGATGCGGCGGATCACGCCACCTTTGCCGGCCGCGTCCCAACCCTCGAACACCAGCACGCTGGCGAGCTTCTGCGTGCGGCAGCGCAGGGACAGGTCGTGCAGTCGCAGCTGCTGCTCGTTCAGCTGCTTCTTGTATTTCTTGTAGGGCAGGCTGGCCGAAGTATCGACCTCGGCCACGTGATCGGGGATCTTGCGCCGCCGGCGCCGTGCAGGCGGCGGCGGATCGGCGGGCCGATCCAGCTCGGCCAGTATCAATCTGGCGATTTCGAGATCGCGCGCGCGAACGTCGCTGCCGTCGATTACATGCCAGGGGAGATGCTTGCCGGTATCGGCCAGTGCGGCCTGAATGATGTCTTCACCCTTGTCGTAGTGTTCCAGGATCGTCCAGTCGAGTTGCTCGACATAGCGTCCGATCGCGGGATCGTCCGACGATTTTTTCAGGCGCTTTTTCAGCACGCGCCGCGGCAGGTCCAGCCAGATCTTGACCATGCGGCCGCCGTCGGCGGTGACCAGCTGGTCGAAGTTGTTCGCGTAACGAAGATACTGACGATAGCGCGACTTGCGCAGCGTGCCGGCCGCGCGCCGCGAGATCATGGTGGTAATCCATGCGCCGACGAACAGCCCGATCCGGCCCTTCGGCGGCTTGCTGCGCCAGTAGCGCCAGAACAGCGGTCGGGCGCGCTCCTCGTCGCTGGCCGGCGTGGCAAACCAGGTGTCGATGTAGCGGGCGTCCATCCATTCCATCAGCCGGTCGACCACCTGCTCGCAGCCGGTGCGGTCACGTCCGGCGATCAGCACCAGCACCGGGAAACCTGAGTCCTGCAGCGCGTACTGAGCGTTCACCAAGCGGACGCGCAGGGCCGGAATCGCGGCCTTGTACGCGGTCTTGCTGAGCCGGGACGGTGCCGCCGGGGCGGGTTCGGGCGCGCTCATTTCCGGGCACTCCAGGCTTGAATCCGAATATTCGGTCGCGGCGAAAATTGAGGTAACAGCATCGGCGACAGACATAGTCGCCCACCGCCAGAGGTAGCAGCAAGCAGGCAACGATCAGGAAAGAGTTTGGCAACCGGGGTGGTCTCTGTGTCGCGATCCCCATACCTCCCAAGATCCCCCCCTGTACGTGATTCGGGGATCGCTCCGGAAGCCAACATCCCGAAAGGCCGGCGGTAACCCCCCTTTACCGACCGGCCTTTTCTTTTGCCGGACTATAATGCGTTGCAGCAATACAGAGGCAAAGTCCTGCTGACGAGCAGCGCGTGGCTGCTGCAGGGGAGTTTCAGAACGGAAAGGTCAGTTCAGGTCGGGCGGGGTTCGCTGGTCGCCGGCGCGACGATCAGCAGCGGGCCTGCGGATACCACCACACCGCCCGGCTGCTCGGCGGTGATCGCGAACGCTTTGGGATCAACCACTGCGAGCTTGGCGTCGATCGGAATCAGCACTTCACGCTGACCGGCGGGGACGTTGAATACGCCCCCGTCAACCGGATTCCTGTCGCGATCAGGATCGACGATCCACAGCTGGTACTGCATCTGCTGCGCGTCGTTGGCCGGCATGCCAGCCAGGCGCAGATAGCCCTGCTGGCGTCGGTTGTTCCAGACCACGTCGCCGGTAACCTGTTCATAGCCGGCTTCACTCGGTGCGTTCCAGGCCGTGACCAGTGTGTCCGCCTCGTTCATCAGTTCAGTGCGCTGCGCAACGATGTTTGTCGTTTCCACTGTGGCGCCGCCCGATGGCGTCGGGTCGGTGCGCAGCACGACGAAAGCCAGCGCGAACATGGCCGCAAGCAGCCAGCCGGCAGACGACAGAAGTCTGCCGCCGCGTGAAGGTTCAGAACCCGATCGCGGCCGCAGCGGAGTGACATTTTCAGACTGCGGTATGCCGGGCGCGCTGGCATCGTTGCTCGCCGACCGGTTGCTGGCGATCATCTCCTGGCCCTGCTCGACCAGCTTCCGGCGCAGTTGCTCCGGCATTCGCTGCTGTCCGAAGCGATCCTGCTCGAGCAGTCCGATCTGCACCAGGCCGGCCACTTTCATGAACTCGTCCCGGCCCAGTCCCGCACCTTCGGCCAGCAGGCGATCCAGCTCGACCTGTTCCTCACGCGACAGCCCGACGCTGGCCTCGTCGGCCAGCAACTCGGTCAGGCGATCCATGCGCTTGTCTTCCGATGCGTTCATGCCGTGGCACCTTCTGCGGAATCGTCCAGTTCCTCGGCAATGCGCAGCTGCTCGCGCACGTGAATCAGGCCGCGGCGTACCCGTGTTTTTACCGTGCCGAGCGGCATGTCGAGGCGCTCTGCGATTTCGCTGTGGCTGAAGCCCTGGTAGAGCGACATGGCGAGAATCTGCCGATGCTGCGGTTCCATGTCGCCGAGCACCCGCTCGACCTGGGCTACCTCGGCGTCTTCGTTCAGACCCGCGGCGACGGCAGGCTGCTTCGCACCGATCTGATCGTCTATCGATTCCATGCCGGGCTTGCGCTCGAAGGAGCGCAGTCGGTCGATCAGTCGTCGGCGGGTGATGGTGGAAATAAAGGCCACTTCGCTGGCAACGTTACGGTCGTAGCGTGCGGCGCTTTTCCAGATTTCGATAAAGATTTCCTGCACCGCATCTTCGGCGTCCGGGTGATTACCCATGTAACGGCGGGCCAGCGACCACACCAGGTCGCCGTAGCGACTAATGAAGTCTCCGACCGCGGCCTGATCGCCCTCTGCGACCCGCTCGAGGATGGGTTTTTCGTCCGTCAAGGTAGGCTCGTTATCGCGCTGCCGGGATTTCGACCCGCGAGCCCGGCGTGAAAATTGCGCGTGTGAAGATGCTTCAATCATACAGCAAGCCTGTTGGTTAACGGACCGGCAGGCGGGGCGGAGCGTCCGCCGGCCAACCGCAGAGCGGTTTATCAGCCTTCGGGCGGAAGAATTACGGCATCGATTACGTGAATCACGCCGTTGCTGGCCACGACGTCGGCGGCCACGACATTGGCGCCGTTGACCGTTACGCCACCGCCGGCCGGAACCACATCGATCGTGGCGCCCTGCAGGGTGGCGGGCGAAACGGCGCCGGTGATATCAGAAGACATGATCTTGCCGGACACCACGTGGTAGGTCAGCACCGCGACCAGCGTGTCTTTATTCTCTGGCTTCAAGAGATTCTCGACCGTGCCCTCGGGCAGGGCGGCGAAGGCCGCGTCGGTGGGTGCGAACACGGTGAAAGGCCCTTCACCCTTCAGCGCGTCGACCAGGCCGGCGGCTTGCAGGGCCGCAGCCAGCGTATTGAACTGGCCGGCACCGACCGCGGTGTCGACGATGTCCTTGGGCTGTTCGGAGGCCAGGTGGCCGCCGGCCATCGCTGTGCCGGTCGCCATCGTGGTGGCCACCGCCAGCAGACAAATCAGTTTCTTCATCAGGGGTTACTCCTTGGGGGGACGTAGGCCACAGCCGTGGCCTGCTTGCCCAGAATTTCGACCCCCCGGTAGACGCGGATTCAGTCGCGGGCCGCGAGGCCCTGAGCCTGCCGGGGTTGTCCGGTACGTGGTCGTATAGCCTGCGAGCAGCAAGAATGCCCGATAAATCGGCGGCTGCCGGGGCGCTATACTCTTTTCATGCTCCGCATCATGGCCTGCTACAACATTAAAGGCGGAGTCGGCAAAACAACCACGGCCGTGAACCTCGCCTGCCTCGCCGCCCGCGACGGGTTGCGCACCGTACTCTGGGATCTCGATCCGCAGGGGGGCGCGAGCTTTTGCCTGGGCGCGCCGGGTCGCGGACGCAGCAGCCGTAAACTGGTCGATGGGCGCAGCGACCTGATCGAAGGTCTGCAGCCAACAGTCTATTCAGGGCTGTCGGTGCTCTCGGCGCACCGTTCCTACCGCAACATGGATCTGCACCTTAAGGCCGCGAAGCGGCCGGAACAGCGCCTGTTGAAGATCATTCGGCCGCTGAACAAACGCTTCGACCTGCTGATTCTCGACTGCGCACCGAGCATCTCACTGGTCTCGGAGAACATTTTCCGCGCAGCCGATGCGCTGCTGATGCCGGTGGTACCAAACCCGCTGTCGCTGCGCTCGGTCGAGCAGGTGCGCGACTTCCTCGTTCGCCAGCGGCTCGGCGACATTGCGCTGCTGCCGTTCTTGTCCATGCTCGACCAGCGCAAGTCCCTGCATCGGGAAATGCTGGAGACCCGGCCGCCGGGTTTCCTGCGGACCGCGATTCCCTACGCCAGCGAGGTCGAGCGCATGACGCTGCGGCGCGAGCCGCTGGTCAGTTATGCGCCCGCCGGGCGCGCCGGGCTTGCATTTGACGCGTTATGGGCCGAGGTCGTGGCCGCGCAGGGCTGGGACCTGGCGGCCTGAACGGCGTCTGATCGTTTTGTTGAAGAAAGCATTGGGCGCGCTGGCCCTGCTGTTGCTGCTCGGCGTCGGCTATCTCAACTATGACTACCTGCAGGATCCGGTCTACTGGCGGCGCTGGTGGGACCTGCTCAGCCATGCCGACCAGCCGGACCACATGAACTTCTCCCCGACGGTTTCAGTAAAGAGCGACGATGAGTCGATGCTGCCGGCGGCGGCGCCGGGTGAGACTTCTATCAGGCCGGACGCACTGCGCGCGGCCGAGAACTACGCACGCGATTTCGACTCCTTCGCGCTGATCGTCGTGCATCGTGGCGTCGTCCAGACCGAGTGGTATGGCGACGGCTGGCGGCGCGACCGGCTGACCCAGTCGCAGTCGATGATGAAGACGCTGACTGCGGTCATGACCGGACTGGCGCTGGAAGACGGACACATCGGTTCACTGGACGATCCTGTGAGCCTGTACTTCCCTGAGTGGCAGGGCGACCCGCGCGGCGCGATGCGCGTTCGTGACCTGTTGTGGATGACAAGCGGCCTGGCACAGTCGCGATTCACCTTTAACCCGTTCGCGCGCGACAGCTCATTTCGCTTTTTGAATTCCAGCGATCGCCTGCCGGTGTTATTCGCCACACCGCTGGTGTTTGAGCCGGGCTCGAAGTTCGACTACAACGACATCGCCGCGCAGCTGGCGGGCACGCTTATAGAGCGCGCAGCGGGCCGCCCGTACGCGGAGTACTTCCGCGAGCGCCTGTGGAAGCCGATGGGCGGCCAGTCCGCCGAACTTTGGCTGGATCGCGAAGGCGGCTCGGCGATGACCGCCTGCTGTCTGCTCGCCTCGGCACTGGACTGGGCGAAAGTCGGCGTGATGCTCAAAGACCGCGGCCGGATCGACGGCCGGCAGGTCGTGCCGGCGGACTGGATCGAGCAAATGATCTCACCGTCGCCGAACTACGCCGGTTACGGTTACTTCACCTGGCTCGGTCCTGGCATGGTCGACCGTGCCGCCGCACCTGGCGACGCCGGCTGGCAGTCCGAACCGTTTGCGGTCGACGACCTGTTCATCCTGCAGGGCTACGGTGGCCAGCGCGTGTATGTATCCCGCTCGGCTGACCTGGTCGTGGTGCGCCTCGGCCCGTTCGCCGGCATGCAGCCGCTGAAGGAGGGCTGGGACAACGCGAAGCTGCCCAACCTTATCTTGCGCGGCATGCGCTGAGCCCGGCCAGAAAAAAAGACCGCCGGCGAGCTTTTGCCCACCGGCGGTTATTTCAGCTGATTTGCAGCCGGGATCGGTTGATCAGGGCTCGATCCAGTCGCCGCCCTGGAAGCCGCAGCCGATTTCCAGCCCGCCCAGCTCGCCGTCGTAGTAGACGTACTTGCTGTCGCCAACGTCGCAGACGGCCTGGGCGCCTTCCATCGGGCACTCGCCTTCGCCATGTACGGCATCAGCGTTGTCATCCGTGCTGCCGAGTGTTTCGCAGCCCTCGGCATTAGCCGGTTCCTGGCAGCTCTTCACCGGGGAATCCATCATCAGGTTCTGCAGCATGAAGACGCAGTGGCCGTCGCCCGGCTTGCCCTTCGGCAGATCGTCACCTTCGCTGTGCAGGCCGGCAAAGGCACCGGCGCTCAGCGATAAGCCCAGCACGAGGCCGAGGCATTTTCTGGCAATTGTCATGTAGCTGATCCTCACGTTTTACAAAGAAGTCCGCGCCGGAAAATCTTGTTTTCTTTTGCCCCTCCGGGTCGCGCGCTGCGAGTATATCCGGGATCGCAAATCGAATAGCAAGCCCCAGGCTGCCTCGCCGTTCGCCTATTGGGCCGGTTCTGCCGGTGGCGAACCGTCCTCAAAGCCTTGTATCCAGCCGGTATTGAAGGAAACCCGGTGCATCAGCCGGTGGGCCTGGCCGAAGTCGAAAATGCCCCGGTGCAGCGTAGAGTAGTTATCCCACAGCGCGAGGCTGCCGGCTCGCCAGTGAAGTCGCGCCTGGTATTCGGGGCGGGTCTGGTGGGCAAACAGAAAGTCCAGCACCGCGCGGCTCTCGCGCCGGTCCATGCCGACGATGTCGCGGGCCATCAGCTCGGATACAAACAAGAAACGTCGCTCGCTTTCCGGGTGCGTGCAGACCAGCGGATGCTCGGTTGGCGGCAGAAACTTGCGCATGTCGGCCAGCGCCTTGCCCCCGATCTGGTCGAACACGCGATAGGGATTGGACGCGAGGTTGTCGTGCACCACGCGTAGTCCGTCGAGGAATTCCCGCCAGGCAGGCGACAGATCGGCATAGGCCGCACACTGGTCCGCCCATACGGTATCGCCGCCGCCGGCGGGTACGTCGAGTGCATACAGCAACGAGCCGCGCGTCGGTTTGGCGCGGAACGAGCTGTCGGCATGCCAATTGATGTCGCTGACCGGCCCTGAGTACATCGCCGGGTACTCCTGAACCCACACGCCCTCGTGGCCTTCCAGGCTGCCGACATAGCCGAGCTTCTGGATTTCGCCGAAGCGCTCGCCCAGGGCCAGTTGTTCGCCGGGTTCCAGTTTCTGGTCGTGGAAGAACAGCACCTGGAACTCGACCCAGGCCGCGTGCAGCTCTTCGAACAGCGCGTCGTTTTTTACTGCGTCGGCTATCTGCAGGCCGGAGATCGTCGCGCCGAAAGTGCCGGTGACCGGTTGTGCCTCGAAGTGCGTGTAGCTGGCGGCCTTCAGCGGCTCGCGTTCGAACAGCGCGTTGGCCATATTGCTGCCCTCTCTGGTCTTCGTTCAGGTGCCGGAAAAGTCGCGGATCATCGCGACCAGGTCTTTGATCTGCTGGTCGGTCAGGTGCTCGCCCCAGGCCGGCATGACCACCGAGCGCCCGACCGCGATGCCGCCGCGGCAGATCGCCAGGTACAGGAACTCGTCGGTCAGCGTGGTCATGTACTCGGCGTCGCTCTGGTCTTTGGGCGGCTCGTCCATGTGCATCACGATTACGTCGGCCTGGCCGGTGGCGCCGTGGCATTCGGCGCAGTTTTCCAGGTGCAGCTCGCTGGCACGCGCGGCGTCGCCGCGCATCTCGCCGGTTGGCACGCAGTCGACGCTGTCTATTGCCATTTGGTCGTCGGCCATGGTCATGCCAGCGTTGGTTGCCAGCAAGGCGGTCGCCAGTACCAGGGCGACGCGTCGCATCAGGCGGCGACCCAGCCGTAAGACGTGTTGCTCGGCATCGCGCCGCTGTCGAGGTAGGCCTGCTTCATCGCAGTCAGTTCGTCCTTCGGGAACGCCTCGCGCTGACGGGCTATATCAATGTCGTACAAAGCTGCGCCGTTGATACCGAAAATCTTCTCCCGCGCCTCGTCGTCCAGCGACGCGTAGCCGAATTTCTCGCGCAGGTTTTCCGGAATCTGGAAGCGGCGGAAGGCTTCTATCAGCCACTGCGGCGAGCCCCACCAGATGCAGTCGGTGCCCCACAGGATCTTGTCCGGGCCAAAACCGTCGAGCAGCTGGCCGAGCAGGTGACCGGTGATTTCCGGGTGGGTGACCACCGAGAACGCGAACACGGTACCGAGTTCGGCATACACGTTGTCCAGCGGGTTTTCCTTGTGCGCCCTGACCAGGTCGGTGGTCCACTCGATGTTGCCGTCCTCGCCGATGCCGCTCTTTCCCGGCGGCAGGCTGGAGACCATATGGCGCATGCCGGAGTGATAGATGATGAAGTTCAGGTCCGGGAAGTCCTTTGCCGCGACCAGCACGTCTTCCGGCGTCCAGTAGTAGTACTTAGGCTTGCCTTTCGGGCCGGGGCCCGGCAGCGGCAGGCCTTTGTGCACGCTGATGTTGCGGATGCCCAGTTCGCGCGCCTTCTCGAAGAACGGGTAGGCGACTTTCTCGTCGTCCATGCGCCACGGACTGACCGGGTTGCCGGTATAACACTTCCAGCCGTCGACTTTCAGCGACTCGGCCGCATATTCCATGTCCTCGGCCCAGACCGGGTCGGTCGGGTCGGCCAGGCCGTGGCTCAGCATGCGCTGCGAGCCGGCCGCCTGGTTGAGCATTTCGCGCGTCTCGACCATCTGCTCGGAATCGAGCGCGAAGTGTTCCTTCTTGCCGATCACCGCGCCGGAGATCATCGCCATCACGGTATCGCTGTCGAAGAACACCTCTTTCATGTAATTCGCACGATGCAGCTCATCCTTGTCCGGCGCCATTTCCAAGAGCGACGGGTTCAGGCCCAGTTTGCCGGTCATGCGCCGGAATGCTCGCGGGCCCTCGATCTCGTCTTTCACGTGATGCGTCTGGATGTCGAGAATGAACTGGTCCTTCGGCCAGTTCTCGGCGTAGGCCGCAGCCTCCAGCGCTTCGGCTTCGCTGACCCGGAAGTTCGCGCCGTGTACCCGGTTCATGGCCAGGAACGCGGTCGCGAGCCCGCCGGTGGTGCGCAGAAAATCGCGGCGTGACATCCCCAGCCGGCGGCCGTACTCGTCGGCCATCGACAGGATCAGCTCCTCGACCATGCGCTGGTCATCGGTCTGCGGCAGCGGGTGAAACTCTTCATTGGACACGACCTGTGTCGGCAGCGGCAGGCGCTGACCCGACAGGCTGTCCTTGCGGCTCTTGCGAATCCACATGGCGACGGCTCCCATTCAATCCCCGAATACGGCCACAGTGTGGCCGGCCGGCAGTGCTGTCAACGCCGCGTCCGGGCGGGATTCATGCAGTGGAAGCCCGGTATTGGGCCGATCTAGCAGGGCTCGCCGACTTCCTCGTGCTCGATGGTTTCGGCTTCGGCGCGGGCCGCGGCGACCCATTCCTGCATTGCGTCACAAGCCGCGACATCGTGGGCGTACTCGGCCGCAAGCGGCGGCAAAGCCCAGCCATAGGTCAGCGCGCGCATGACCACCGGCGCATACATCGCATCGACGATGCCGAATTCGCCACACAGCCAGTCGCCGTCGCCACCGAAGCGCGAGCGTGCATCGCTCCAGATGTCGCCGATGCGTGCGATGTCATGCGCTGCCGCCGGTGAGGGTTCGGGGCCGCGCCGCCGCGCCCGGCAGTTCATCGGAAACTCTTCGCGCATCGCCGCGAAGCCGGCATGCATCTCGTGCGCCCAGGAACGCGCCGCGGCACGCGCCGCCGGGTCTGCCGGCCAGCCGTCAACGCCGGCGCGTTCGGCTGCGTGCTCGCAGATGGCCAGCGATTCCCAGACCACCAGTTCGCCGTCCAGCAGTACGGGTACCCGTGCAGTCGGCGAATGCGCCGCGAGTGCGGCCGCGGTGCCCGGTTCATCCAGCGGAATGCGGATCACTGCGAAGTCCATGTCGTGCATGCGCAGCAACAGCCAGGGTCGCAGCGACCAGGACGAATAATTGTGATTGCCGATGACCAGGGTCAGCGCCGCCATGTTTGCCTCCCGAGCTCCCAAAGCGTGAACCGCGGCGCATCCCGACGCCGTCTGCCCTCTAGCATAGGCCGGATGAGAACCCTGGAGAACGCCATGCGTATGCAGATCGTGTTCGTTCTGACCTTCCTGACGTCGTTACCTGTGTATGGCGCGGATCGTTATGACCCGACCGCCGGCCTCGATCCGAACCGGCCGACGCCCGGCACCGAGGCGCAGCTGCAGCAGGTGGTGCTGGCCGTCGCGCGTGACCCCTGGTCGTCAGAAACGCGCGAGCGCTGGTCGACCTATCTCGACGCGGGTGAATTCAGCCGCGCACAGATCGAGCAACTGATCGCGCAGGTGATACAGGAAGCCGAGGCCTACCGGGGCCTGCACCCGGAAACCCGTGGCAGCAGCCTCGACGCAGACGAGTGGCGCAATCGCGCGCGCGGCAGCCTCGGCCGGATTGCCGCCGGGCTGGGTTGAATCAGGTCGGGGCGGAGGCCGCGGCCGCGATCTCCTGCACCACGCGTTCGGCCGAGGCCATGGCCGATTCCATGCCGTAGTCCTGCCGGCGCGTATGCTCGCCGGCGAAGTGCAGCAGGCCTTCGGGCTTTGGCAGCGCGGCGGCCAGCTGATTTACCTGCCCCGCGGCATAGCTGAAGCCGCAGCCGCCGATGAACGGATCTGCGCCCCAGGCGACCTGGCCCATCACTTCGATCTTGCCGCGGGAGGCCGGTCGCATCTGCGCGAGCTGCTCGAGCACCAGCGCGCTGCCCCCGTCGGGCCCGAGCTGGTCGATGCGCCGGCTGCCGATACCGTTGATCCACACCAGCAAGGTGTGTACCTCATTGCTCTCGTCGGTCAGCGCGAATACCCGTTCGACCGGTCCGTCACTCCACATGCTCGGCTGGAATCCGTCCCGGTCCCAGAACGGCTCGGTCGGGCGCAGGTAGAACTTGGTGGTCGAATAGCTCTCGCCGGTCACGATGGCGCTGCGTTTATCGGCCGACAGGCCCGGCCGGAATTCGATATTGCGCATCGCCGGCAGCGGTACCGCGCAGACCAGCCGGTCGGCCCGGTAACGGCTGCCGTCGATGCAGGCGACTTCGACCGAGGTACCGCTCTGTTCGACGATGGCCGCGGCCTGGTTCAGCCGCACCACGTCACCCAGCTTCTCGCCCATCGCATCGGGAATGCGCTGGATGCCGCCGTCGATCTGCTGCAGCGGCGGTAAGTCTTCGCCGGCATCGCGGCGCTGCTTCCAGGCCTGCATGCCAACCCGTGCGCGTGTAGCGTCGCGGAAGATCGCCAGCGCAGAAGTTCGCTCGATGCCGTTGCCGTTATACGTGTGGCCGATCATGCTGACGGCCGCCGGCGATACGCCCTGCTGGCGGAGGTACTCGCCCAGCGGCACGTCGAGGTAACTGAACTCGGGTTTGAGCCAGTCGTCCAGCTCGGTCAGCGGGTTGAGTGCATTGATGAAGTGACTCTCCAGCAGGCCCGGCGCAATGCCGCGCTCGTCGCCGACGGTGCGGTTGACCTTCGCCGCTTCCCATTGCTCGGTAGACAACAACTCGCCGCCGACGAACAGGCTCATCGGCCGCGCGCGAATGCGGGATGGCGCCAGCGGTAGCTCGAGGCGGTTGGCCATGTCGATGATGCGCGCATACAAAAGGCCGATGTCGCTGGCGCCGAGTTCGTTCAGGTAGCCGCCGAAGTCGCGCGTCTGAACGCGGCCGCCGACATGGTCCTGGGCTTCGAGCAGCGTGACCTTGTAGCCGAGCTCGCCCAGCAGCATCGCGCTGTACAGGCCCGACAGGCCGCCGCCGAGCACGATGACATCGCTGGTTTCGGCCGCGCGCAGGGTTCGCCCGGCGAGGTACAGGCCCGCTCCGGCGGCCAGCAGTTCACGGCGACTCACGGGTTGCCGCGGACTCGCGGCGTCTTTGCTCGTCATCTGGTCTCCCCGATCGATACCCTGCCTCGATTATCCCGCCGCCCCGGCGCGCTGGCCAGTCGGGCTCCCGCTGCCTGGCTGGCATGCGCCAGTTCTGCTGCGCGCTTAAAATGCGCGCCTCTTTGTCTCTGCCGGAGCCGCCAATGCCGGGCAAAGCCCCGATCCTGACTCGCCGCCGAATGCTGGTCGGCGGCGCCGTCGTTGCCGGCGGCGGCCTGGTG
>CBFCXA010000016.1:0-15755 GCA_965601985.1 uncultured Chromatiales bacterium
CCAGGCAACGGGCGCGCGTTCGAGGTAGTCCAGCAACAGGTCGAGAAAGCGCTCTGGCGCGAGCCCCGACGCGTCGCAGCCGTCCAGGTACAGCCGCGGCGCGACCTCGGTCACCGCCTCGCCAATCCAGGTGCCCGGCGCGGTTTCGATGCGGTTCAGCTCGGCGGCAAAGTCGGCCAGACTCACGCGCAGGGCCGGGCGATGCGTCGCGAGCTGCACCCAGCTTTCGTAACGGAACTGCAGTTCGTAACGCTGCCCCTGCCGGCGCAACAGCCGGCTGCAGCCGGTATGAGCATGCACGGCGAACGGGTGCACTACCGCAGCCTCGGCTTCCAGGTAGCGGCGCGCCGTCCGCGGCGCCAGGCCTGCGGGCAGGTCGATGACCGCGAGATCGGCAGTATCGATTTCGCCGATGCCGATGCGCCCGGCGTCGACCAGCTCCAGCCCGGCATCCAGCTGCGCATCCTGGTCCTGCCAGAGCCCGCGCGCGCTCTCGAGATCATCGAGCAGCCGCGGCAGGTAGTCGAGCATCGCCCGGTACAGCGGCGCGACGCGCCGGGCCTGGCAGGCGTTGAAGACTTCACGCGCCAGCGGCGATGACGCCGGGTCGGCGCAGCTCTCGACCGCGAACACCAGCCGTGCAGCGTCGCGTGTCTCGAACCGACCGAAGTCGCCGGCGCGCGATGCGTCGATCAGCAGCGCGCGATGGTCCAGCGCCAGCTGCGGCCGGCTCACCGCCAGCATGCTGAACAGGCCATCTTCGTCGAAGTGATTGTTCGAGACCGCGGGCACGTCGACATGAAATTCGGGTCGGTCGACGTAGGCGAAACAGATCTCGGTCGAGGTGTCGCGCTTGAGCTCGTCGGGCGTCGAATTGTTCGGCCAGTGCGAAAGCGTCAGCCGCGTGGACTCGAGCGGCGCGCCGTCGACAATCAGGTTCGGGGTGTCGCCGAGCTGCCGGTACGGCCGAAACTCGGGTGCCGCGGGCAGAGCGCCGGGGCCGGCGGTGACGCGCGCCATCGAGCGGGTACTCAGTCGCCGCGCCCGAGGCGGGCCAGCCGGCAGCCGACCCAGCTGACCAGGCCCAGCGTGACTACGCCCAGCAACAGGTACTGCGGCGCGGCCAGGTACTCACGGCCGGGCGCGACCTGTTCGGGCAGGACCGCGCGCCACAGGTACCAGCCGGCTCCGAGCAGGGCCGGGATCCAGACCGGCCACAGCGCAATACCGCGGCCAGCACGCGCGCGGTTGGCGCCGCGCAGTAACAGCGCGGATATCGCACCGCCCAGCAAGGCCGGGATGGCATTGATGATGCCGATCCACAGCAGCGTATCGCCGAGTGGCCCGAAGGAGATCAGTCCGCCGAGCACAGCGGCAGCCGGCAGCAACAGCATGCCGGCAAGGTTCAGCTTGCCGTAGACAGTCATTGGTTCCCCTTGCGCCGACGCGCTTTTCCTGTTCTGGCCGACATGCTTCAGGCAGCACCGTCGGTGAATTCGAATCCGGCTTCGTCGGCCGGCCACATCCCCTGGAAACAGAATGCCTCAATCGTGTGCAGCCGGCCATCCTTGAGCTGCAGCATGAATTCGGCCGGCTCCGGCAGCGCCGGGTGTCGGCCGTAGACCACCGGGACCACGACCTCCCCGGCCGTGGCCACGCCGTCGGGCAAACGCAGGCGCGTGACGAAGCCGACGCCGCTGCCGGTCCGCGACACGACCTCGGCCGTGTCGGCCTGCTCGCGCAGCGCGGCAAACCGGTCGCCCGCCAGGGCGGCGGCGAATATTGCCCGCTCCAGTTCCGTCAGCTCTGGTGTATCCGGCACATCGCCGGTGATCGCGACCCGCATGCCTCGTGCTTCCTGTCCCGCCGGGCCGTTAATTTTACCAAGGCCGGGGGCTCAGCCGGGTCGTGTGTCCAGCAGGGCGGCCAGCCCGCGGTAGAAGGCCTGCGGATTGTCCTGCATCGGGAAATGCCCGGCGCCCGGGATGCGCAGCTGCTCTGACGCCGGCAGGGCGGCGAGTTCACCGAGATGGGCATTGCGGTCTCCGTACACGAAACAGCGCGGGCAATTCGCCGACAGGAACGCGCTCACCAGGTCAGCGCTGCGGGTCCAGTGGCCCAGCGAACGGGCGCTCAGGTAGAAGGCGGCCGGGTCGGCATGATCCAGGTCGAAGGCCTCGGCAGGATCGCTGGCCACACGCGCGCGCAGCTGCGGCCAGAAGATTTTCAGGAAATCGTCGAACTCGAAGCGATTAGCCTCGGCGGAGAGCGTGGAACTGGCCGCGAGCAGACGCGGCTCGACCAGCACCATTCCGGCGAGTCGCGACAGCACGGGCCCGGGCAGCAGCATCGACAGACTACCGCCCATGCTGTGCGCGAGCAGGACAATACGCCGCGAAGCGTGCGTGTCCAGCAGTGACCGCAGCAAAGCGGCCTGCTCCTTAAGATCGTGACGATAGTCGTCAGGCCGCGGGCTGCGGCCGAAGCCCGGCAGGTCAAAAGCCAGCAGCGACCAGTTGCGCAGCTCGGCCCGCTCGAAGGCCTCGGCATAGCTCTTCTTGCTGCAACCCAGGCCGTGCACGCAAACCAGCAGTTCGTCGCTGCCGGTGTCGCGCTGCCAGGCAGCCAGGTTGAATTCCCGGCCGCCGGCGCTTAAGAGCAGGCGCCGCTCTGCTAGCGCCATGGCCGACGCTCAGTCGGTGACGGAAACCCCGCGCCAGAACGCGATGCGGCCGCGAATCTCATCGGCGGCCGGCTTGGTCTCGGGGTACTGCCAGGCGGCATCCGGATTCTCCTTTCCATCCACCACCAGATGGTAGTAGCTGGCCTGGCCCTTCCACGGACAGCTTGTGTGCGTATCGCTGTCGCGAAGAAATGCAGCATCGACCGACTCCGGCGGGAAATAGTGGTTGCCCTCGACCACCACCGTGTCGTCGCTTTCTGCAATCACCTGGCCGTTCCAGCTGGCTTTCATCGGCTTCTCCTTCGTGCTGGCGCAATGGATTTACCGTGCAGTATTCGCAGTGACCGGGCGAACGGACGCGTCAGTCGTCGACGTGACCCAGGTCGCGGCCAGGCGCAATGCGATCACGCAGCCGCTGCTTGAGTTCTTTGGCCTCGGGAAACCGGCCTTCGGCCTTGCGCGACCACAGAGTCTCGCCATCGATGCGCACTTCGAAAATACCACCCTCACTGCCCGGCTTGAGCGCCACGCCCGCAAGGTCGGCCTCGAAGGTGCTCAGCAACTCCTGGGCGACCCAGGCCGCGCGCAGCAACCACCGGCAGCCGGTGCAGTATTCGATTTCGATTGCAGGTTTGTTGCTCACGAACCGGACTCCTCCACAGTGACCGGCAGACCCGCTTCGGTCCAGCCGAGCATGTGGCCTTCCAGATCGTAGACACGCTGGTAACCGGCACCGACCAGGATTGCCTCGGCGGTCTTCGCCCGCTTGCCGGAACGGCAGTGCACTATGATTTCCGCGGACCGGTCGCCGGGCAGCTCGAGCAGGCGCGCTGCCAGCTCGGTGTGCGGGATGTTCAGTGCGCCCGGAATATGGCCTTCGGCAAACTCTGCCTCGGTGCGCACGTCGAGCACCACCGGCCCGTCGTCGCCGTCGAGACGCGCCGCAAGCTCGGCCCCTGTTACCGTCGCGGTCGCGATCGGCAGCTGCGCAGACTCAAGGCCGGTTTCCGGCGCAGCCGCCGTCGGCGTTGCTGCCTGTTCGGTAGCCGGGGGCTCGGGCGCGCAGGCTGCCAGCAACAGGATGAGTGTTGCGAGTGCCGACAGTCTGAGCTTCATCGCCTGTCTCCTGATCAAAGTAGCCGGCGAATCATAACGCAGCGCGCATTTAATGCCCGGTGTCCAGACGTCCCAGTTCTTCGGACGAACGACCGACAACAAGAGTGCTCGGCAGGCCGGCCTCAACGAGCCGGGCATCCACCTGCTCGCGCTGCGCCGGAGTCAGCAGGCCGTCATCCAGCCATTCCAGTAGTTGCAGCAGGCGCGCGCGGCGAGCAGCAGCCTCTTCCTCTGCCTGCATTTCGCCGACGAGCTTCTGTTCGAAATAGCGATGCGGATCGACCATCTGGTTCGCGACCAGCCGCACCAGCATGGCGTAGTAATGCTCGATGCCGGACCGCGAAGCCACCGCGGTGACTCAGCCGAAACGCGCGACGGCAAAAATGCCGATCATGGAAAAGGCCACCGCGATCTTCAGCGCCATGCCGAGCAGCAGGCCGACCGCGGCGCCGAGCCCGGCACGCCCGGCACGCGCGACCTCGCGGACATGGCTGAACTCGCCGATGCAGGCGCCGACAAAAGGCCCGAGCAATACGCCGGCAATACCGAAAAACAATCCGGCTACCGCGCCGATCGCAGCGCCCAGCATCGCGCGCGGCGAGGCACCAAAGCGCCGTGCGCCGAGGATGCCGGCGGCGATGTCGATGGCGTAGGTCAGCGCGGCTAGCACGGCCAGCAACACCAGCGTGCCGGTGCCGACGTAGGCGAAGCCCTCGGCCCAGGCCGCGACGACCAGGCCGAGAAACAGCAGCGGCGCGCCGGGCCGCGCAGGAAGCAGCAGTCCGGCCAGGCCAAGCAGCGCCAGCCCGGCACCCAGCACCAGCAACAGGACAGTGGTCACGGATCAGCCGCGGGGGAGACGCTGCGGCGTCAGCCGCTTTGCTGCGCGCAGCGTTCCGCGCGCGCCCGGTACTCGATCGCCCGGCGAGAATCCGCCGGCAACCCCAGCTCCCCGGCCGCATAGGCATCGGCCAGGCGCTGCAGCGCGAGGCGGTGCTCACGCTCCGCTGCAGCCTGGTACCAGCGCAATGCGCGTACCGTGTCGTTTTCCAGCAGCGGCCCGGCCTCGTATTGCCAGGCAAGCCAGTACTGCGCTTCGGATACGCCCGCCTCGGCCGCCTCTTCGATCAGTGGAATCGCAGTCTGCGGCTGCCAGCGCTGCAGACCCAGATCGAGCAACGCGAGCTGATAGGCAGCGTCCGGATCGCCAGCCGCGCGACCGGTTTCACACAGGCCGCGCACACTTGCCAGTGACGCAGGCGGTGGCTCGGCCTGCAACAGCAGCGGCCGCAGGGCGGCGCGACACTCACCCGCCGACGCGGCTGGTGTGGCAGCCGGAAACTCGGCCCAGAAAATGCCGCGCAGCTCGCCCTCGGCGAAACCCGTGGCCTGGTCGTCCGGATAGCGCGCATCGATCGCGGCCGCGAGCTGCGGGGCCAGGTTGCTGCCATGACAGGCCAGGCACAATCCCTGGGTGCGGATCGGCTCGGCGTAACCGATGCGATCGTCACCCAGCTTTACGACTTGCGGTGCTGCACTGCCGCCGGCTTGTGCCAGGTAAGCAGCGATGACCGGCTGCATCCAGTCGCGTGCTGCGTTGGCAGGGTTGCGCAGCCGATGACTGCTGCGGCCTATTTCGACACCCTGCGTGCTGTAGCTCGCGGCGATTTCCGGCGCGCGCAGCTGGCAGACGTCGACCGCGGCAACCGGCCCTTCGGCCAGGCCCTGCTGCAGAGCCTCCTTGAGCTCGCGTTTGAACGGCGCGAGCAGTTCCGCACCCCGGCTGGCGGCAGCCTGCGTCGTGTCGGCAGACGCACCGGCTGATGCGGTAAGCAGAATGCAGATAGCCGGCGACAAAAGATACGTCCTGGACATCGCTACGCTTTGCTGGCGTTTTTGCGCTTGCGGCGGCGACGCTTGTTCTTGCCCGGAACCGCATCGGGATGGTCGGCACCGTCTTCGACCCCGCCCCATTTTTCCCGATGCGCCTGTTCTGCAGCACTCTGCACGCGCGCATGGCGGTTGCTTAGCAGCAGGCTGGAGGGCGCGCAGACCCGCGCACGCAGCAGACCCAGATCGACCGCCGCGTCGAACACACTCGGGTACCAGCTGCGCCAGCTGGGCAGTACCGCCTCCACACGTTGTCGCAGTGACTGGTTGTCTTCCATGCGGTTTCCCGGCGCCCGTCGCACGGCTCATCCTACCAGCCCGCGTGTCGGCTGCGCGCCTATGCGTTCGCGTTCTCGCGCAGCAGTTCACGCGCTGCGGACAGCAACGGCTCCAGTGCCGAATCGTCTACGGCGGTGGCAGCCCAAGGGTTCCAGGACGACGGTGGCCTGAGCGTCTCCAGGCTCAGCTCGCGCGACTTGCCATTCCAGATCAGCCGGGCCGGGCGCTCGCCCAGTTGCAGCTCGACCAGCCAGCTGCCGAACGGACCGCGCGCGGCAACATAACGCGAGGCTTCGCAGCCGGCGGCCGCGCAGGCTGCGACCACCGCCTCGGCGTATTCGGGTGCTTCGGTCTCCTGCGGTCCCTGCGATTCATCAGGCGACCGGCGACCGATCCACATGATTTCGTGTTCCGACATCTTTCCTCTTTATGTTGTCATACCGACGCCACGCGCCATCAGGATAGCGCAGGCCAGGATCACCGCGATCAGCGCAAGTTCCAGCGCGACAAAGCGCGGCAGCCAGCGCCGGTCCATTTCGGTGACCGACGGCGACTGGTCCCGCCGCAGCTGGCCGCGCCACTGCATGAAACGCACGGTCGGGTAGATCGACACCAGTCCGACGAGCAGGAAAGCGATGAGTTTCCAGGCAAACGCCGGGTTGGCCGCATACCAGGCCCAGCCCTTCTCGAAAAACAGTGCGCGACCGAAGCCGGCGGCGAGTATCGACACCGTCGCCATGCCATACACGAAGTCGGCACGCTGCAGGCGCAGAATGGTCACCGGCTCGAGCGGGTAACGCAGCAGCACAATTTCGATGGCCAGTGCCGCGACCAGTGTGAAGGCCGCAACATGATGCAGCCACGCGAACAGCAGGTTCACGACGAGCCGTGGTCCAGCGGTTCGACCTCCAGCACCAGCCCCTGCCGTTGCACGATCTGCACCCGGTCCCCCGCACCGAGTTTCTCCGGCGCCAGGCTGCGCGCGCGCCAGAACTCACCGCGGATGCGGATCACGCCCAGCGCCTCGTTGCCGAACCCGCGGACGACGGTGCCGCTGTCGTGGCCCGCCTCGCCCGGCGCCAGCAGCACCCGCGTCGGCGCGATGCGCTCCATGACCAGCGCCGACACGATGTCGCCGGCGGCGATCAGGCCCAGCGCGACCAGCCAGGCGGACGGTTCGTACAGTCGGCCGACCGAGGCAAGCAGCCAGGCGGCAACAATGAGCAGCACGCCGGACTCGATGGCCAGGATCAGCATCTTGTGGCTGCGAGTCAGGTACACCGCGACAACTCAGTCGGTCCCGACCGCGTCGCGCATGCGCGCGCCGTAGTCCCAGGCAGTAATCCATTCCGGCTCAACGGACAGCGCCACCTCCGGCTGGTCCCGGTTCAGCAGCCACTGCGCGAAGCGCGTGTCTGTCGCACCAAGATATCGCCCGACCAGTCTCTCGAGCATGTCGAGACCACCCTGCTCATGCACGCGCACCCGCCCCTGCCCGCGCACACCGCGATACGGCGGATCGTTGTTCGCGACTTCGAATCCGCAGGCGGCTTCGGTGCCGACCGCGCGGGTGACCAGGGCCTGTGCCTGGGTCGCGCACCACAACCGTCCGTTCTCGTAGACATACCACAGCGAGCAGATCAGCGGCGCGTCTCGATGCATCACGGACAGCCGCAGCGGCGTGCGCTGTTGGGCGAGGTAAGCCGCGATCCGGTCTGCGGCCCAGGCGCTTCGCGGCGTAACCGGCAAGCCGGAACTCATGCGCGACTCTCCAGCCAGCCCGAAGGCACACGCACTGCGACGACATCGCCCTCGGCGCAGAGTAATCCGCCCGTGGACAAGGTGCAGCGCACCATCGATTTGCGCTCACCGGCGTCGGTAACCCGGGCGATCAGCTCGACTGTACCGGCAAGCGCGGCTGGCTCGAGATAACGGACATCGAGACTTCCGGTCGCGTACCAGATCATCGGGTCGCTCCCGATCTCGCGCCCTTCGCGGCGATAAGCATCCGCCATCGCCGTGCAAACGCAGTGACAGTCGATGAGCGTAGCGATGATCCCGCCATTGAGGATCGTTGCTGCGGCCGCCGCATGCCGACTTTCGGGCCGATAGTGGCAAATCGTGCTGCCATCATTCTGCCAGTAGCTCTTGATGCGCAGCCCGCCGGCATTGTCCGGACCGCATCCGAAACAGTGGTTGCCACGGATCTGGTCCTGAATAGCAAGCGGAGTCTGTGGATCGCGCTTGTTCAAGTCTCGAGCTCCTGCAGGCGGCGAGCGCGTCGCTGATGTTGTTGCAGTCGGTGCAGTGCGAAAAGCGCGACACCATTTTCGATCAACAGTACCGCCAGCACCGGACCCCAGACATCCAGCCAGGTGCCGGTGGCCGCATTCTGCTCCGCGCCACTGCGCACCCAGCCACCCAGCAGCAGATGCAGGCCCAGGATAATCGCGTAACTGAGCAGTATGCCCCGAGTCAGAAACCACTCGCGATCGGCGATTCGCCGTGCCTGCCAGCGCCAGTACAGCCAGGCCAGCAGTGCCGGCCACAGCAGGCTGCCGAACACTGCAGCGAGCCAGGCCAATCCGCCAAAAAAAGACAGCCCCATGCGTTACCAACCCTCTGATCGGTGGCGATCACCCGTCCGACCAGCGGATCTTAACTGACCGCCCGCTCTGCGGGCGCTATGCGCCTTGCACCGTAAAAACCGAACCGTATGATGTCCTGCCGCGCCTCGGGCGCGGGTTATCAGAATGTGAACCAGGCCCACGGCAATGGCGCCGGCGGCGGAATAAGGTGCTGAATGCGGGACAGGATTCCCTTAGGACAAGCCATGGAAGGCGACCAGAAAAAAGCCGACGACAACGAGATGTACGAAGCGACTGCGGGCTGGGATTCCTATGTATCCGGCCTGGTCGCAGAACAGCGCGATGCGGCCGCTGACAGGCCGACGCGCGAGGTACGTGAAAACCCGCAGGTCGAACGCCGCCGCAAGCCCCGCGACCGGACGCCCTCGCGTCGCCGTTCGCTGCTGCTGAACGAGCCCGAAGGAAGAGGCGCCGACGAGTAAGCTGGCGGTCGAAAGCAGCCTGCAGAGGCCCGTGCGTCGATTAGAGCGAACGATCAGGCAACGGCAGCATCAACTCGCTACGCAGTTGCTCAGCTCCGATGTCGACCGGTGCCGACGTCTGCCGGCGCGCGGCAGCCGACCGGCCGTATGCAGCCTTTTGCTCCGATGGTGAAATGCCGGTGTGTTGCTTGAATACCCGGCTGAAATAAGCCGAATCCTGGAAGCCCACGGCAAGCGCGACCTCGGTGACCGCTGCACCGGGCCGCTCGAGCAGGCGACAGGCTTCGCGCAGTCGATAGCGGACCACGTAGTCGCTGAACGACACCCCGTACACCTCCTTGAACTCGCGGCTGAACCGGAACGGGCTCATCGAGCACAGTTGCGCTGCCTGCTCACGGCCGATTTTCTGATGGAAGTACGAGGCGATGTACTGGATCGCGGGCGCCAGTGAGCGTGATTTCACGGATTGGACCGGCGCCGCCTCGGCGGGCAGTTCCACAGGATCGTGCGACTCCGTCCGTGAGCGCTGCCGCCGTTTCGCCTGCTTGATGACGCCGAGGCGATTGCGAATACGGAGCGCGTCGGCGCGGACGATCGGCTTGACGAGGAAATCCAGCACGCCGCTGCGAAATGCCCAGACGGCGAGATCCTCGGAGTGTTGCATCGTCGACATGATGATCGGGTAGCACGAATACCTGGCCTTCAGGTCCTGGAGCAGGTGCAGTCCGGCCCGGTCGGGAAAATCGAAGTCCAGCAGCAACGCGTCCGGAGAACTGGCCACTACTTCGGCGGACACGTTGGATTCCAGCGCGCAGCGACGAATCTCGAAATACTCGTTCAGCTGATCGTAAGCGGATGCTGCGTCCTCTCTGAGACGCAGGTCGATCCACAGTAGTTCTATCCGGTCCGTCATGCTTGTCGTGCCAGGTAATGCCCCGGCTACCCAAGTCCCTCGTCCAGCGTCGTCGCTGCGTCGGGAAAGAGTAATTCTGAATCCGGACTGGTTCCGTGACTGTGTCGACAGGCGATACAACGGAGCCGGGCAGACAGATTGCACTGTGACAGCGGTCACATCTCGCGGCCGCACAGAATCCGCGACGTATGCCCGGCCACGCCGCGTCGTGTACCGGCCCTCGCAGTGGCATGACATAAGTACCTTGCTGCTTCACACCCGGGCGCACATTTGTGCAAACGATTGGCACCAATCTACAAGCTTTACAAACGGCGGATGCGTAAAAAGTTACCTCGAAGGCCAGCGTTTTCCGGCTGGCTGAAACGTTAGTCCAAAACACTTCGAGGTACACAAAATATGAATAACGCAATTCGCAAGTTCTTCCGCGACGAGGAAGGCCTGACCACCGTCGAGTACGCCATTGCCGGCGGCCTAGTCGGCGCCGCTGTTATCACGGCGTTCGTGGATCTGGGTGGCGCCGTGGAAACGGTCATCACCTTCATCACCGGCGAAATCAACGCCAACACCGGAGCCGGAGCGTAATCGACTGGTTAAGGACTGACGACCGACGGAGTCGACCATGTCGCGAGGCATGGTCGACTCCGCCTCCGGTTTCGCCGGTCAACCACGCGAATCGAGACCTATGCCTGCGCACCAACAGTTCGACGTGATCGCTACCCTGATGCTGCTGAGCCTGCTGGCTGCGGCCGTGTGGAGCGACCTGCGGGAAAACCGGATACCCAACTGGGTATCGGGGGGAATCCTGCTGCTGGGCCTGGCCTTGTATGTCGCGCAGGACGGAGCGGCGGGCATCGTCTCCGCCCTGTCCGGTGCTGCGATCGGCCTGGTTCTGTTCCTGCCGCTCTACGCGCGGGGCGCGATGGGCGCCGGAGACGTCAAGCTGATGGCCGCTGCCGGTGCCTGGCTCGGGCCGCTCGGCGCCCTGTTCGGCTGCGCGGCCTCGCTGGTCGCCGGCCTGCTGTTCGCCGTTGTCGCGCTGCTGTCACGCTCGGCGCTGCTGCAGGCAAGCATGCCCGGCCTGCGGGCGATCCCGGTAGAGCGAAACCGGCAGATTCTTCTGCCGTACGCGCTGCCGATTTTCCTGGGCGTCGTCATTACCGGCTGGACGCTCGGCCGGCTCACCGAATTCACCCGACTGGCTTTCTGAGCATCATATGGCCGAAGCAAACCTTCAGGATTTCAGCAACGTCGCGAGCGCAGCCCGCCCCGGACTGGAGCGGCTCGCGCCGCGCCCGGTGCATCTCGCCGATACGGGCCTGAGCGAGACCTTCGTTGCCGACCTGTTGAGCAAGCACCTGCTCGACGGCGGCGTTCTGAGCCTGGCCGAACTGACGGAGCGTACTGCCCTGGCCAGCCCGATACTCGAACAGGTGCTCTATTTCATGCGCAAGGAGTCGCGCGTAGAAGTCAAAGGCCCTGCTTCCGTCAACAGCCAGACGAACCTGCGCTACGCACTGACTGACCGCGGCCGGAGCAGCGCACTGGACGCGACCCTGCGCAGCGGCTACGTCGGCCCCGCGCCGGTTCCGCTTGATCGATATCTGGAAGTCGTCAAGGCCCAGACCGTGCACGGCTGCAGCGTTCAGCGACAGGATATGGAGCGAGCCTTCGACGGCGTGATCCTTCGCCAGGAGCTGCTCGACCAGCTCGGCCCGTCGATGAATTCGGGCCGCGCGATTTTCATTTACGGCCCGGCCGGCACTGGCAAGACCTATGTCACGCAGAAGCTGGTCAAGCTGTTTCCCGACGTGACGCTGATCCCACACGCGGTTTCGATCAACGAGACCGTCATCGAATTGTTCGACCCGACGCTGCACCGGCTCGCCGACATGGAGTTGCCGAGCCCCAACCTGATGCTCGGCAGCGGTCCCGACCCGCGTTTCGCCTGCTGTCATCGTCCGGTAGTCATCAGCGGCGGCGAACTCACGACCGAAATGCTGGAAGTGCATTTCGACCCCGCACGGCGTCAGTACACTGCTCCGCTGCAGATGAAGGCCAACAACGGCGTGTTCATCATCGATGACATGGGGCGACAGCGTGCCGCGCCCGAGGAGATCTTCAATCGCTGGATCGTGCCGCTCGAAGAGCGGCGGGACTTCCTGAGCCTCGGTGCGGGGCGACACTTCAGCGTGCCGTTCGACGTGGTGCTGATCTTCTCCACCAACCTGCACCCGCTGGACCTCGCAGACGAAGCCTTTCTGCGGCGCATCGGTTACAAGATCGAGTTCCCGCACCTGCAGCCCGACGAGTACGGACTGATCTGGAATCAGTACTGCGCCGCGAATGACATTTCCTGCGAAGACGGGCTGCTGGATTTCGTCCTGACGGAACTCTACACGCGAGACAGTCGGCCACTGCTGCCCTGCCACCCTCGGGACCTGCTTTCTATTGCGAAGGACCGCGCTGCCTACCAGCAGGGCCACGCAAAACTCACTCGCGCGCATCTCGAGTGGGCCTGGAATAACTATTTCGTCGCCATGAACCCCGCTGATGTCGACCGGAAACACTCAATGAAACACAGAGGTCAACCCCTATGATTCGCAAAAGAGGCCTTGTCCTGGTCCTGCTGTCCCTGGTCATGGGCGTAGGTGCCGCGCTGGTAGCGCGCAACTGGGTCGAATCGCGATCGGAAACCGTTGCGTCGGAATCCGGCGACGCGACCGTGATTGCCGCGGCGATCAGTATCCCCTACGGCACGAAGGTGCAAAACCGGCACCTCAAAACCGTGCTGTTGCCAGAGAAGTCGATACCGAGCGGGGCGATCCGCAATATCGAGGACGTCGAAGGATTTGTTTCCACCGCCGAGATCCTGTCCGGAGAAATCCTCTTTCAAAGCCGCTTCGTAGAGCACAACGCAGGCAGCACCCTGGCTGCCCTGGTCGAACCCAACAAACGCGCGGTCACCGTCCGGGTCGACGACGTAATCGGCGTCGCCGGTTTCCTGCTGCCGGGCAATTTCGTCGACGTGGTCGCGACTCGCGTCGAGCGCAAGACCAAGCGCGCGAGCTCCGAGACGGTGCTCAGGAACCTGAAGGTGCTGGCCGTCGACCAGACAGCCAAGACCGACGAGAACGAGCCGGTCGTGGTACGCGCGGTCACCCTGGAGATGACGCCGGCGCAGGCCGAGGTACTGGCCAAGCGCAAGGAAGAGGGAACCATCCAGCTGACCCTGAGGAATCCCCTGGACACCATGGTCGTCGAGGAGAAACCGGAAGTAAAACCCGCACCGAAAAAGCCGGTCCGGCAGGCCGTGCGGCGCCGGTCGAACACGACCAAGGTCGAAATCATCCGCGGCACCAAGGTCGAGAGCACGAAGGCGAAGACCTGACATGAACCCAGCGACTTACGCAGACCACGTCTGCGATAAAGAGGACCGAGACATGCATAACCTGCAAAGCAAAAAGAACTGGCTCCCAAGCGTCCTGTTCTTCGCCCTGTTGGCCTTCGGGATGGCGGCAAGCCAGGCGCAGGCCCAGTCGATCAGTTCGGCGCAACCCCGGGTCGGCGCCGGCACGAGTGAGAGCCTGACGGTCCCGCTGTTCAAGTCCAGCGTCCTGCGGCTGGATCGCCCGGCGGCGCGAATCTCCGTCGGCAGCCCGGATATCGCCGACATCCTGATCCTGCGCGCAACCCAGCTGTATGTGCTCGGCAAGGACCTCGGTACCACCAACGTGCTGCTCTGGGACCGCGACGACGTCCTGATCGGTACGGTGTCCGTGGAGGTGACGCACGACCTCGAATCGCTGAAGGAGAAGCTGCACACCATCTTCCCGGGCGAGAGTATCGACGTGCACGCTTCGCAGCGGAATATCGTGCTAAGAGGCCGTGTATCCAGCCCGGGCATAGTCAGCGCCGCAGTGCAGATGGCCGACGGCTACCTGGCCCAGATCCAGACCTCGGTCGACGAGGGCCAGTTCGCCCAGGAAGGCGGGTCCCGGCGCCCGGACCGCGCGGTCGGCCAGGTGATCAACCTGTTGCAGGTCGGCGGCGGCCAGCAGGTGATGCTGTCCGTCAAGGTGGCCGAGATCGCCCGCGAGGAAGTGCGCAGCCTCGATGCCCAGTGGAACGCGATCTGGTCCGGCAGCAGCCGCTGGTCTTTCGGTGGCAGCAACGGCGGCGCGATTTTCCCGAATGATCCCGGGCTCCCGGATCTTGTGCCCGTACCGCCGCTGTCGATCGCCGACAAAGGGCTGTTTACCTCATACATCAGCGATGACTTCCTGTTCAATCTCGCGTTAAACGCCGCCAAGAACGAAGGACTCGCCAAGATCCTCGCCGAGCCGACCCTGACCACGCTGACCGGTCAGCAGGCGGAGTTCCTGTCCGGCGGCGAGTTCCCGATTCCGGTACCACAGAACAACAACGTCGTGACCATCCAGTTCAAGGAGTTCGGCGTCGGTGTGCGCTTCCTGCCGGTAGTGCTGGGACCGGACAAGATCAACCTGAAGATCAATATCGACGTCAGCGAACTCAACGAGCTGAACTCGGTTTTCGTCGACGTCCCGAATGCCAGCGATACCTTCTTCGTGCCTTCGCTGACCAAGCGCAGTGCCGAAGCAACGGTGGAACTGAGAGACGGTCAGACCATCGGCATCGCCGGCCTGATCAACGAGAACCTGCGCGAAGCTATCAATAAGTTCCCGGGCCTCGGCGATCTTCCGGTGCTCGGAACGCTGTTCCGCAGCCAGGATTTCATCAAGGGTGAAACGGAACTGCTGATTCTTGTAACGCCGACGCTGGCCAAGCCGATAGCTCCAGGGGACATCCGCCTGCCGACTGACAGCTTCATCGAGCCGAATGAACGGGACTTCTACCTGCTCGGCCGCATGGAGGGCAAGACAGCCGCGCGCGAGTCCGGCACCACGAGCGGCGGTACCAACGGCCAGTACGGCCAGTCGGTAGACGTCGATACAGATGCAAGTGCAGAAAACGATGACAACTGGTGGAGCGAGGAATAAGACCATGCAGTACACGACCACAAAAATCGCCGCGTGCCTTGCAAGCCTGGCCCTCGCCGGCTGCGCGAGCGGCCCCGAGACGGTCGAGCGGGATTTCGGCAATTCGGTCCGGCAGATGGTGCGTTCACAGACGCTCGATCCCCTGACCGCGAACAAGCCGGATACCAAAGCGCCGGAAGATGGTGACGGGCAGCGAATCGACAATGTCATGGATGCTTATCGCAACGACGTGTCCAAGCCCGAGGAAGTCAACCAGCCCCTGGTAATTTCCGTCGGCGACTAGACGGCGGTACCAGTCCAGTCAAGCTGCTGATTGCCATTACCCATGCGCGCAAACCTGACATCCGCCCACAGCTCATGGCCAGACCGCCAGCGCGGCGTGGTGGTGGTGCTGTACACCGTCGGCATGCTCGCCATGCTGGCGGTAAGCGGGCTGGCGCTGGACGTCTCGCACGCGATGCTCAACAAGAGCCGCTTGCAGAACACCGTGGACGCCGCAGCGCTGGCCGGTGCCAAAGCACTCGACCAGACGGCCGACCAGTTCCAGGCCGAACAGGCCGCGCGCACCCTGTTTGCCAACAATGCCGACGACCTCGGCAACCGCGAGCTGGCCAACGCCTACGGGGGCGGCAGTGGCGCGATTGGCATCACGGTGCAGTTCTCGGCAAGCGTTGCACCTTTCAGCCCGGGTACTGCGCCGGCGAATTACGTGCGCGTGCGCGCGACGAACTTCACCATGCCCGCCTGGCTGATCGCGGTGCTCGGCATCGACAACAAGACGGTATC
>CBFCXA010000017.1:0-14990 GCA_965601985.1 uncultured Chromatiales bacterium
TTCGTCCAGCGCGCAGCCCAGGTCTATGGCTGAGTCGATCGAAGTCACCGTGGCCGCCGGCCTGCCGACACGCCAGCGCGAGATCGCGCTGGCAGTGCCGGAAGGGACCGGCGCGCGCGAGGCGGTCGTACTGTCGGCGGTCGCAGAACAGTTTCCGGAAATTCCGGTCGCCGCCTGCAGGCTGGCGGTGTTCGGGCAACTGGTAGCCGATACCTACCGGCTGCGACCGGGAGATCGCGTCGAAGTGTGTCGGCCGTTAAAGGCCGATCCGCGCGAGCTGCGCAGGGAACTGGCACTGCGAGGGCGCAACATGGGCTCGCACCCGGAAAAGCCCTAGCTCAGCTCGGTTCAACCGGTACGTCTCTCTCGATTTCGCGCACCCGGTCACCGTCGAAGTGCACGACGATCCAGCGCCGCTCGGCGCGGCGACTGCGGCCCTGGCGGAAGAAATACATGTAGTCCCAGCGGTCCTGGTGAAACGTATCCTCGATCATCGGCGTGCCGAGGAGGAATCGCACCTGGCTGCGCGTCATGCCGGGCTTGACCGCGGCGATATCGGTCTCTTCCAGCAGGTTGCCCTGCTGGACATCAATCCGGTACACGCAGCCGCCGGCCAGCAGCAGGCTGCCGAGGATCGCGGCGGAAAGCAGGCATCGAAGTCGATTCAGGCGGCGCATATGGCCCCGGAGGCCGGCGTGGTCGATAATGGTGCGCGATCATACCCGATGCTTTGGCGCGAGCGGAAAGTTGCAGCACAGCGAACTCAAGAAAGCGGGACTGCGGGCAACCGGGCCGCGGCTCAAGATCCTCGACATCCTCGGCCAGCAGGGCGAGCGGCATCTGAGCGCCGAAGAAATCTACCGCTTGCTGATCGACCAGGGCGAGGAGATCGGGCTGGCGACCGTTTACCGCGTGCTAACGCAATTCGAAGCGGCCGGCCTGGTCACCCGGCATAACTTCGAAGGCGGCCATGCCGTATTCGAGCTCGATTCGGGAGGTCACCACGACCATATGGTCTGCCTGGAAACCGGGCGGGTGGTCGAGTTTGTCAGCGACGATATCGAACGGCTGCAGCGCGAAATCGCTGGCGAGCACGGCTACGATCTGGTCGATCACAAGCTCGTGCTCTATGTACGGCCGCGCGGCGGGAACTAGCCCGCGTCAGTTCATACGGCGCGCCGCCCGGCGCCGCTGTCGAGCATCTCGCGCGCGTGCTCGCGCGTCGCGCCGGTGATTTCGACGCCACCCAGCATCCGTGCAATCTCCTCGACGCGTTCATTCCGGGTCAGTGGCTTGACGGCGGTGCGCGTGGTCTCGCCGTCGCTGACCTTGACGATGCGCAGGTGATGATCGGCCTGGCTGGCCACCTGCGCCAGATGCGTAACGCACAGTACCTGGCGAGAGTCGCTGAGTTCGCGCAGCTGCGTACCGACGATCTCTGCAATGCCGCCGCCGACTCCTGAATCGACCTCGTCGAACACCAGGCTCGCCAGGCCTTCGCTGCGGCGTGCGGCTACCTGCAGCGCGAGGCTGATGCGCGCTAACTCGCCGCCCGAGGCGACGCGCGCCAGCGGTCCGCCGGCCTGGCCCGGATTCGCGGCGACCTGGAATTCCACCTGCTCGGCCCCGAGCGGACCTGGCGGTTCCTCGCCGGTCGCGGTCAGCGCGACGGAAAAGCTGCCCCCGGGCATCCCCAGCGCCTGCATGCGCTCGGTGACCGCCTGTTCGAGGGCCGTCGCGGCTTGCCGGCGCGCTGCTGACAGCCGTGCTGCCTGCTCACGCAGCCGTTCCGCCAGTTCTACTTCCTTTTCGCGCAGCGCTTCCAGCTGCTCGTCGCTGGCGTCGAGCGATTCCAGTTCGATCCGGATCTCGTCAGCCTTGTTCACGAGGTCTGCCGGAGGGACCCGGTGTTTGCGGGCCAGCGTGCGGGCCTCATCCAGCCGGTCGCCCAGCGCGACCTCGCGCGCCGGATCATGCTCGACCTCGTCGAGCCGGCCACGCAGGTCATCGGCTGCTTCCACTAATAGGGCCTGTGCCTCACCGAGCAGGCCGGCCGGTCCGCCGAGTGCGGGCTGGACTTCCAGCAGATCCTCGACGCGCTGCCTGGCATGCGTCGTTAACGCCTGGGCGGAGCCCTGGTCGGCGTCGTAGAGCAATTCCAGCGCTTCGCGCAGCACTGCCTCGATACGTCCGCTGTTGGCCAGTCGCGCCAGCTCGGCTTCGAGCTCGTCCAGCTCGCCGGGCTGCAGGTTCAGCGCGTCCAGCTCGCGCAGCTGGAAGCCGAGCAACTCGATGCGCTCGCTGCGTTGCTGCTGGTCTCCGGTCAGCCTGTCGAGCTGCTCCCGGGCCGCGCTCCACTGCGCGTGCGTGGCGCCCATCTCTTCGAGCAGTCCGCCGTGCTTGCCGAAGCCATCGAGCATATCCCTCTGGGCGCCGCGATGACGCAGTCGCTGATGGGCCTGCTGTCCGCAGATATCGAGCAGTTGTTCACCGAGCGTCTGCAGAGTCTGCATGGTGACCGGCTGGCCGTTGACATAGCCGCGTGAACGCCCGTCGGCGCCGACGACCCGTCGGACCAGGCATTCGTCATCTTCGCTGTCGAGGTCCTGGCCGGCGAGCCAGTCTGTGAGCGGCGAGTCCGGCGCGATCCGGAAGCGTGCGGTGACCTCACAGCGCGTCGCGCCGGTGCGCACCGCCTTAGAGTCAGCGCGCGCGCCCAGCGCCAGGGCCAGCGCATCGACCAGGATCGACTTGCCCGCGCCAGTCTCGCCGGTCAGCACCGTAAAGCCGCTGCCGAGTTCGATCTCGACCGCGTCGATCACGGCGAGGTTGCGAATCAGCAGCTGGCCGAGCATTGCACTCAGTCGGTGGCCCGGTGTCGGCTGCCCCGGCCCCAATGCAGCTTGCCACGCAGGATATCGTAGTAGTCGTAAGCGCTCGGATGAATCAGCTCGACCCGGCGATCGGCCGCGGCGACCCGCAGGCGATCTCCGGACGCGAGATCACCGATTACCTCGCCGTCGCAGCTGACTGCGGCCACGTCGCCATCGTCTTCTCGCAGCCGGATTTCGGTCAGGCTGCTGCCGGAGATCACGATCGGACGGTCGCTCAGCGTGTGCGGGCAGATCGGTGCCAGCACCAGCGCATCGAGGCTCGGCGTGACGATCGGTCCTCCGCAGCTCAGCGCGTACGCGGTCGACCCGGTCGGCGTCGCGACGATGAAGCCGTCGCCTGCATGCGTGTTGACGTAGCGGCCGTCGACGTGAGTTTCGAATTCGAACATGCGGCCGGAGTCCGCTCGTTTGACGACCACGTCGTTCAGCGCCAGCCCCGAGGTGATCTCGCCGGCAGCCGTAACGATTTCGGCGGTGAGCAGCATGCGTGGTTCACTGGCGTAGTCGCCGCGCAGTATCGGCTCCATTGCGTCGAGCATGGTCTGCGGATTGACGTCGGCAAGAAAGCCCAGTCGCCCGCGATTGATGCCCAGCACCGGTACGCCGGCTACCGCCGCGCGTCGCGCGGCGATCAACAGCGTGCCATCGCCGCCGATGGCGATAACCAGATCCGCCGTTTCGGCCAGGGTCGGCTCGGCCCGGCGCTGGATTGCAGCGGCCAACCCGGTGCCCGGATAGCCGTCACCCACGCTCAGCTCACAGCCAAGATCTGTCAGGCGCTCCGCCAGAGACTCGACCGAGTCAATTACTCGCGGATCGCGCCAGTTCCCGGTCAGTGCGATCTTCTTGAAATGTACGCTCATAAGTTAACTGGCGGCCCGCGTGGCACAATCCCCCGGAACCTTACCGGCTGCGGCTTCCAGGCGGCAAGGCCGGCGCCTTCCCGGATCAGCCTTGACAGCTTTTCAGCGGCATTGCTAGCGTTTTTCGTCTATAAACGGGCCGGTTACTCGCCATAAATCGACGGCATGAGCGATTCCCATCACCAGAATGAGCCTTCCGATCGCGCCCGGCAGATCCTGCGCGCGCTGGTCGAGCACTATATCCGTGACGGTCAGCCGGTCGGATCGCGCACGCTGGCCAAGAGTACCGGGCTCGCGCTGAGCCCCGCGAGCATCCGCAATGTGATGTCGGACCTCGAGGAGCTCGGCTTCATTGCCGCGCCCCACACGTCAGCAGGCCGGGTGCCGACAGCCAAGGGCTACCGGTTTTTCGTCGACACCCTGGTGAAGCTGCAGCCGCCGCGGATGCGGGAACTCTCACGGCTGCAGTTGCGACTGGACGAGGATGCCCAGGGCGATACCAAGCTGCTCGCCGCGAATGCGTCGGAGGCTTTGTCTGCGCTGACCAGCCTGGCCGGGATCGTGACGATTCCGCGGCCGACCCATGCGACGCTCAAGCAGGTCGAGTTCATGCCGCTGTCGGAGCGACGGGTGCTGGCGATCCTGGTAGTCAATGAAGTCGAGGTGCAGAACCGGATTCTGCACATGGATCGCGACTACAGCCGCGACGAATTGCGCCAGGCTGCCAATTACCTGACCCAGCACTATCTCGGCAAGGATTTGCCGGAGATTCGCTCGGCGGTCCTCGGCGACCTGGAGCGCACCCGCGCCAGCATGAACCAGCTGATGCTGGATATCGTGACCATCGCGGATAAAGCGCTGGCGCCGGAAACTGACCCGGATGGTTATGTGGTGTCGGGCCAGACCAAGCTGATGGACTTCGATGAGTTGTCCAACGTCGAAACGCTGAAACACCTGTTCGAGGCCTTCAATCAGCAGCGCGACCTGCTGAATCTCCTCGACCGCAGCATCGCCGCGGACGGGGTGCAGATTTTCATCGGCGACGAGTCCGGCTACGACCTGCTGGACGAGTGCAGCCTGGTCGCCGCGCCGTACCGTGCCGACGACGAGGTCGTGGGCGTGCTTGGCGTGATCGGCCCGACACGCATGGCCTACGAACGGGTCATCCCGATCGTGGACGTTACCGCGCGCCTGGTCAGCGCGGCCTTGAAATCCTCTCACTAAGACCCATTTAAGCCGGAAATTGCCAGTCCCGAGTCGAGTGCGGGGCAGGGGCGGAGAACCGATATGTCCGATACAGCGGAAAACAAGTCTGCGATCGAAGGCCACGCAGATCAGTCCGGCGGGGCGCCAGCCGCCGACCCGGCCGCAGCAGGCGAGCCTGCTGCAGATCAGGGGCTCCATGATGCCGAGCTGCATGCCGTGCGGGACGAGCTGGCCAGCCAGCGGGAGGACTACCTGCGCCTCGCCGCGGAGATGGAGAACCTGCGCAAACGCTCGGCTCGCGAGGCGGCCAGCGCCCGTCAGTTCGCTATTGAACGTTTCGCCGGCGAACTCCTGGGTGTGGTCGACAGCCTGGAAATGGGCCTGGCCGCGGCCGGGGCCAGCGCCGAGGCGCTGCGCGAAGGCAGTGAAGCGACCCTGCGACAGCTGGTCAGCGCGCTGGAAAAGCACGGAGTGGGCGTGGTGGATCCCGAGGGCGAGCCTTTCGATCCGCAGCAGCACGAGGCGATGACCATGCAGCCGTCCGAGAGCGCAGAGCCCGGGTCGGTGATGACCGTGGTACAGAAGGGTTACACCCTCAACGGCCGCCTGCTGCGCCCGGCGCGGGTCGTCGTCGCCGCAGAGCCGCCCGCCGCAGACCCGGACAGCGCTTGAAAAAACCCGGCCCCGGCCGCAGATCAGACCTCAGTATCTGGAATTTGACGCGCCGCAGTGGCGCGCGGAGAGCAACATGGGAAAAGTCATCGGAATCGACCTCGGCACGACCAACTCCTGCGTGGCCGTCATGGAGGGCAAGCAGGCCAAGGTGATCGAGAACAGCGAGGGTGACCGCACGACACCGTCGGTCGTCGCCTTCGCGAAAGACAATGAAGTGCTGGTCGGCCAGCCGGCCAAGCGCCAGGCGGTTACTAACCCGACTAATACCCTGTTCGCGGTCAAGCGGCTGATCGGCCGACGTTTCGAGGACGAGGTCGTCCAGCGCGACATGGACATGGTGTCTTACAAAATTGTCAAGGCCGACAACGGCGACGCCTGGGTCGAGGCTGACGGCAACAAGATGGCGCCGCCGGAAGTCTCGGCGCGCGTGCTGATGAAGATGAAAAAGACCGCCGAGGACTATCTCGGTGAACAAGTGACCGAAGCCGTGATTACGGTGCCGGCCTACTTCAATGATTCCCAGCGCCAGGCGACCAAGGATGCCGGCAAGATTGCCGGTCTCGACGTCAAGCGCATCATCAACGAACCGACCGCGGCAGCGCTGGCCTATGGCATGGACAAGCAGCGGGGCGATCGCAAGGTCGCGGTCTATGACCTCGGCGGCGGGACCTTCGATATCTCGATCATCGAGATTGCCGAGATCGACGGCGAGCACCAGTTCGAAGTGCTGGCTACCAACGGCGATACCTTCCTCGGCGGTGAGGACTTCGACCTGCGCATCATCGAGTACCTCGCGAGCGAGTTCGAGAAGGAATCCGGTGTGAATATCCGCCAGGACCCGCTGGCCATGCAGCGCCTGAAAGAGTCCGCGGAGAAAGCCAAGATCGAACTGTCGTCGTCGCAGCAGACCGACGTCAACCTGCCGTATATCACCGCGGACGCCAGCGGGCCGAAGCATCTGAATATCAAGCTGACCCGGGCCAAGCTCGAGTCGCTGGTCGAGGAGCTGGTGCAGCGGACCATTGGCCCGTGCAAGACGGCGATCAGTGATGCCGGGCTGAAGGTCAGTGATGTGGACGACGTGATCCTGGTCGGCGGCCAGACGCGCATGCCCAAGGTCCAGGCCGTGGTGCAGGACTATTTCGGCAAGGAGCCCCGGCGCGACGTGAATCCGGACGAAGCCGTTGCCATCGGTGCGGCGATCCAGGCGGGCGTGCTGTCGGGCGACGTCAAGGACGTGCTGCTGCTCGATGTCACGCCGCTTTCGCTGGGTATCGAGACGCTCGGCGGCGTGATGACCCGGCTGATCGAAAAGAACACCACGATCCCGACCAAGGCGAACCAGGTTTTTTCGACCGCCGACGACAACCAGACGGCCGTGACCATCCACGTGCTGCAGGGCGAGCGCGAGCGTTCGCAAGACAACAAGTCACTGGGTCGATTCGACTTGAGCGACATTCCGCCGGCGCCGCGCGGCATGCCGCAGATCGAGGTCGCCTTCGACATCGACGCGAACGGCATCCTCAACGTGTCGGCCAAGGATAAGGCCACCGGCAAGGAGCAGAAGATCGTCATCAAGGCCTCGAGTGGCCTGTCCGACGAGGAAATCCAGCGCATGGTGGACGATGCCGAGAGCCACGCCGAGGACGATCGCAAGTTCCGCGAACTGGTCGATGTGCGTAACCAGGCCGACGCGCTGGTGCATGCCAGCGAGAAATCGCTGAGCGACCTCGGCGAGAAAGTCGATCCGGCCGAGCGTGGCAAGGTCGAAACTGCGGTGGCGGACCTCAAGGAAGCCCTGAAGGGCGACAGCAAGGAAACCATCGAAGCCAAGACCCAGGCGCTGGCCGAGGCTTCTGCCGGTCTCGCGCAGCAGGCCTATGCCCAGGCCGAACAGGGCGAGGCCGGCGACGAAGCGGCTGCGGCCGGCGGCGCGGACGAAGACGTGGTCGACGCCGAGTTCGAAGAGGTCCCGGACGACAAGAAGTCGGGAACCAGCTGATACGGCCGGGCCTGCGATGGTCTACATGAGAGCCGGTGCGCGGCCAGACCGCGCGCCGGCGTTGTCGTTGGGGCGCTAGAAGCAGAACAGTTCTGGAGGCCGGATGGCCAAGCGAGACTACTACGAAGTGCTGGGCGTGGATCGCGATGCCGACGGGGAGGCGCTGAAGAAAGCCTACCGGCGCCTTGCGATGAAGCACCACCCGGACCGGAATCCGGACGATGCCGATGCCGAGTTGCGCTTCAAGGAAGCCAAGGAAGCCTACGAAGTCCTGAACGACCCGCGCAAGCGTGCCGCCTACGATCGCTACGGCCATGAAGGACTGGAAGCAGCCGCCGGCATGGGCGGTGCCGGCGCGAACCCGGCCGATGCTTTTGGCGACATCTTCGGCGATGTATTTGGCGACATCTTCGGCGGTGGTCGCCGGGGTGGCCGCAGCAACGTGTACCGCGGTGCGGATCTGCGCTATGACCTGACGCTCGACCTGCAGCAGGCGGTCTTCGGTGACACCGTGAACATCACGATCCCGACCATGACCGAGTGCCAGGCCTGTAGCGGCTCGGGCGCAAAACCCGGCAGCCAGCCGACGACCTGCAGCACCTGTGGCGGCGCCGGCCAGGTGCGCATGCAGCAGGGTTTCTTTTCGATCCAGCAGACCTGCCCGAACTGCCGCGGCGCCGGCACTACGATCAGCGACCCCTGTGGCGACTGCGGCGGTCGCGGCCGCGTTCGCGAGGATAAGACCCTGGCTGTGCGAGTGCCGCCGGGTGTCGACAACGGTGACCGGATTCGCCTGAGCGGCGAGGGCGAGGCCGGCCAGAACGGGGGGCCGACGGGCGACCTGTATGTCGATATTCGCGTTCGCCCCCACCCTATTTTCGAGCGTGACGGCGCCGACCTGGCCTGCAGCGTGCCGATCAGTTTCGCCACCGCGGCGCTGGGTGGTACCGTCGACGTGCCGACGCTGGAAGGCGAGGTCAACCTGAAGATCCCGGCCGAGACACAGTCGGGCCGAGCCTTCCGGTTACGCGGCAAAGGCGTAAAGCCGGTGCGCGGCGCCGGGAAAGGTGATCTCTACTGCACGGTCGAAGTCGAGACACCGGTCAAACTGACCGGCAAACAGCGCGAGCTGCTGGAAGCATTCAACGAGTCGCTGGGTGCCGGTGACCGGCATCGTCCGCGTTCGACATCCTGGGCGGACGGGGTGAAGAGGTTTTTCGAGGGTCTGGGTTCCTGAGCTGAGCCTGTGCCCGGCCAGGGGAGGGGGCCATGCTGCAGATCACGATATTCGGTGCCAACGGGCGCATGGGGCAGACGCTCCTGCGGCTGATCGCTGCGGCCGACGACCTGTCGCTGGCCGGCGCGCTGACCGAGCCGGGCCACGCGGATATCGGTCGCGACGCGGGAGAGCTGGCCGGAGCCGGGTCGCTCGGAATCAGTTTGAGCGACGATCCGCAGGCTGCGCTGGCTGATGCTGGCGTGGCTATCGATTTCACGCTGCCGGCGGCCACGGCCGACAACCTCGCGGCCTGTGCGCAGGCAAAGGTGCCTCTGGTGCTTGGCACCACGGGGCTGGACGCTGAAACAGAGAACGCGCTCGCGGCGGCAGCGGCAGCGCTGCCGATCGTTTACGGGCGCAACATGAGCGTCGGCGTCAATCTGCTGACCGAGTTGGTACGACTCGCCGCGGCGACGCTGGGCAACGACTACGACATCGAGATCAGCGAAACGCATCATCGTCACAAGCTCGATGCACCGTCCGGCACGGCGCTGCAGCTGGGCGAGGCGGCGGCGCAGGGCCGCGGCGTAGCGCTCGACAGTGTCGCGGTCGCCGGTCGCCAGGGCCGCAGCGACGCGCGGGTGCCCGGCAGCATCGGATTTGCCAGCCTGCGCGCCGGCAGTGTGGTCGGCGATCACAGCGTGATGTTCGCCGCGGACGAGGAAGTCCTGGATCTCAGCCACCGTGCGCTGGACCGCGCGGTATTCGCGCGGGGCGCTTTACGCGCGGCGCGCTGGTTGCCCGGCAAGGCGCCCGGCCTGTATGGCATGCGCGCAGTCCTGGGCCTGTCCGACTGAAAGTCGAAGCGCGCACGCCTTGCGCTGGACCGGGTATCGCGGACTACAATAAAAGGCGTCCCCCAGAGACACTGAGGGCGGGCGGGATCCAGAGCGGCTCCCTCCCGCTTGCACGTATGCACGCAGCCTCTATGAGCCACGCCAAGTGACGGAAAAAGCCCTGCTCGCGCTGGCTGACGGCAGCGTATTTCACGGGCTCTCGGTGGGCGCCAGCGGCAAGACCATCGGCGAAGTGGTCTTCAACACGGCGATGACCGGCTATCAGGAAATCCTGACCGATCCGTCCTACTGCCGGCAGATAGTCACGCTCACTTATCCCCATATCGGCAATACCGGCACTAACAGCCTGGATAACGAGAGCGACCGGATACACGCGTCCGGGCTGGTCATCCGCGACCTGCCGCTGCTTCAAAGTAGCTGGCGTAATGAACTGAATTTAGACAAGTTCCTGAAGCGCGCCAATACCGTTGCCATCGCCGACATCGATACCCGACGGCTGACCCGCAAGCTGCGCGACCAGGGGGCGATGTCCGGTTGCATCATGACCGGCGACGCCGATCCGGACACGGCGGTCGCGCACGCCCGGCGCTTCCCCGGACTGGCCGGCATGGATCTCGCCCGGGTCGTGACCACCGAGTCCAGCTACCAATGGAGCATGGGGTCGGACTGGCCGCTCGGAGACGGTGTGCCGCCCAAGCGCATCGACAGCTTCTCGGTCGTTGCCTACGACTTCGGAATCAAGCGCAATATCCTGCGGCTGCTGGTCGATGCGAACTGCCAGCTACTGGTGGTACCGGCGCAGACGCCCGCCTCCGAGGTGCTGGCCATGGAGCCGGACGGCGTCTTCCTGTCCAACGGGCCGGGCGATCCAGAGCCCTGCGACTATGCGATCAGCGCCATCCAGGAGATCCTGGCCGCCGGGGTGCCGACCTTCGGCATCTGCCTGGGTCACCAGCTGCTAGCCCTGGCCAGCGGGGCCCGGACCCGGAAAATGAAATTCGGGCACCACGGCGCCAACCACCCGGTCCAGGAACTCGCGTCGGGCCGCGTGGTGATCACCAGCCAGAACCACGGTTTCGCGGTGGACGAGGAAAGCCTGCCGGACAATCTCGAGCCCACGCACCGTTCACTATTCGATAATTCACTTCAGGGTATAGCGAGAACTGACTGTTTTGCATTCGGTTTTCAAGGGCATCCCGAGGCCAGCCCGGGGCCGCATGACGTGCGGAACCTGTTCTCCCAGTTCACCGCCGCCATGCAGGCCCGCAGCGACCGCCGACCATCGAAAGCGGCGCCGGCGGTGCGCTGAGTCGAGGACGACCAATGCCCAAGCGCACCGACATCGAAAGCATCCTGATAATCGGCGCCGGCCCGATCGTGATCGGCCAGGCCTGCGAATTCGATTATTCCGGCGCCCAGGCCTGCAAGGCGCTGCGCGAGGAGGGTTACCGGGTCATCCTGGTGAACTCCAACCCCGCGACCATCATGACCGATCCGGACACGGCCGACGCGATCTACATCGAGCCGGTGGTCTGGCCGTCGCTGGCCAAGATCATCGAACGCGAAAAGCCCGATGCGCTGCTGCCGACCATGGGTGGCCAGACGGCGCTGAATTGCGCGCTGGACCTGGTCCGCGAGGGTGTGCTGAAGAAGTACAACGTCGAACTGATCGGCGCGTCCCGCGAGGCGATCGATACCGCCGAGGATCGCGACCTGTTCCGCCAGGCCATGCAGGATATCGGCCTGGAAGTGCCGCGGGCCAAGATCGCCCACACGATGGCCGAGGCCCTGGAAGCGCAGCAGGACATCGGCTTCCCGACCATCATCCGCCCGTCCTTCACGCTCGGCGGGACCGGCGGCGGCATTGCCTACAACCTCGAGGAGTTCGAGGAGATCGTCACTCGCGGTCTCGACCTGTCGCCGACCACCGAAGTGCTGCTCGAAGAATCGGTGATCGGCTGGAAGGAGTTCGAGATGGAGGTGGTCCGCGACTCGGCGGATAACTGCATCATCATCTGCTCGATCGAGAACGTGGATGCGATGGGCGTGCATACCGGCGACTCGATTACCGTCGCGCCGTCCCAGACGCTGACCGACAAGGAATACCAGGACATGCGCAATGCGTCGCTGGCGGTATTGCGGCGGATCGGCGTCGACACCGGCGGTTCCAACGTGCAGTTCGCGCTGAGCCCCGAAGACGGGCGAATCCTGGTGATCGAGATGAACCCGAGAGTGTCCCGCTCCTCGGCGCTGGCATCCAAGGCGACGGGTTTTCCGATTGCGAAAGTCGCCGCCAAGCTTGCCGTCGGCTACACGCTGGACGAACTGCGCAACGAGATCACCGGCGGCGCGACGCCGGCGTCCTTCGAGCCCAGCATCGACTACGTGGTAACCAAGATTCCGCGTTTCGCGTTCGAGAAATTCGCCGGCGCGAACGATCGGCTGACCACGCAGATGAAGTCGGTCGGTGAGGTCATGGCCATCGGCCGCACTTTCCAGGAGTCGCTTCAGAAAGCGCTGCGCGGCCTGGAGACCGGCATCGACGGTCTGGTGCCGCGCCTGGCCGCCGACGCCAGTGAAGACGAGATCGAGCAGCTTCAGCAGGAATTACAGATGCCCGGTTCCGACCGGCTGCTCTATGTGGCCGACGCATTCCGAGTCGGCCTGGACCTGCGGCGGGTTGCGGAGTTGTCCGGCATCGATCCGTGGTTCCTGGCGCAGATCGAGGACCTGGTGCGTCATGAGCAGGCGGTGGCCGAAGAGGGCCTGGCCACCCTGAAGCCCGAGCGGCTGCGCGCATTGAAGCGCCGCGGTTTTGCCGACAGCCGGATCGCAAGCCTGCTGCGCACAGACGAAAGCGTGGTGCGGCAGCACCGGCTGGACGCCGACATTCGGCCAGTTTACAAGCGGGTCGATACCTGTGCGGCCGAGTTCACGACGACCACGGCCTACATGTACTCGACCTATGAAGAAGAATGCGAGGCTGAACCGAGCGATCGCCGCAAAATCATGATTCTCGGCGGCGGCCCGAACCGGATCGGACAGGGTATCGAGTTCGACTACTGCTGCGTACACGCGGCGCTGGCCCTGCGCGAAGCCGGTTTCGAGACCATCATGGTCAATTGCAACCCGGAAACCGTATCCACCGATTACGACACGTCGGACCGGTTGTATTTCGAGCCGCTGACCTTCGAAGACGTGATGGAAATCGTCGAGCTCGAGTCGCCGGAAGGCGTGATCGTGCAGTACGGCGGGCAGACGCCGCTGAAGCTGGCGCGCGCGCTGGAGCGAGCCGGCGCACCGATCATCGGCACCTCGCCGGATTCCATAGACCTGGCCGAAGACCGCGAGCGCTTCCAGCATTTGCTCCGGCGCCTCGACCTCAAGCAGCCACCGAACTGCACGGCGAGGACCGAGGATGAGGCGGTGAGCATGGCCGGCGAAGTCGGCTTTCCGCTGATCGTCCGGCCTTCCTATGTGCTCGGTGGACGCGCGATGGAAATCGTGCACAGCGAGGACGACCTGCGCGCCTATATGTCGAACGCGGTCGAGGTGTCGAACGACAGCCCGGTGCTGCTCGATCGTTTCCTCGACCAGGCTGTCGAGGTTGATGTCGACTGCGTCAGCGACGGCGAGAGAGTCGTGATCGGCGGCATCATGGAGCACGTGGAGCAGGCCGGCGTGCATTCAGGTGACTCGGCCTGTTCGTTGCCGCCGGCGACGCTGTCGGTTGAACTTCAGGAAGAAATCTGTCGGCAGGTTATCGCGATGGCCCGGGCGCTGGACGTAAAGGGCCTGATGAATACGCAGTTCGCGATCCAGAATGGCGTGATCTACGTGCTCGAGGTCAATCCGCGCGCGTCGCGTACCGCGCCCTTCGTGTCCAAAGCGACCGGCCGGCCGCTGGCCAAGATCGGCGCGCGCGCCATGGTCGGCATTACGCTGGAAGAGCAGGGCATTGCCAACCAGGCCGCGCCGGATCACTTCTCGGTCAAAGCGTCTGTGTTCCCGTTCGGCAAGTTCCCGAGTTCGGACCCGATTCTCGGCCCTGAAATGAAGTCAACCGGCGAGGTGATGAGTTCCGGGCGTTCGTTCGCCGAGGCCTACGGCAAGGCGCAGCTGGCAGCCGGCGCCCGGCTGCCGAAACACGGTACCGCGCTGCTGTCGGTTCGTGACCGGGACAAGGCCGGTGCCGTCAAGCTCGGCACGGTGCTCGATGATCGCGGTTTCGAGCTGGTGGCAACCGGCGGCACGGCCAAGGCGCTGGCCGAGGCCGGGCTTTCCTGTCGGCGCGTCAATAAGGTCCGCGAAGGACGACCGCATATCGTCGACATGATCAAAAACGGCGAAATAGACTTCATCTGCAACACGACAGAAGGCAAACGTGCGATCCGTGAGTCTCAGGCAATTCGCGCGGCCGCGGTCAACCGCAAGGTCACCTACTACACGACGCTGGCCGCGGCAATGGCGACGACAATGGCGTTGGACCACATCGACGGTGCCGAGGTATACAGGCTCCAGGATCTGCATACCGACACAGCGGCATGACCAAGTACCCGATCACAATCGCCGGCGCGGAGAAACTCCGCGGCGAGCTGAAGCGTTTGAAGTCCGAGGACCGCCCGCGTGTGGTTGCGGCGATCGCCGAGGCCCGCGGTCATGGCGACCTGAAGGAAAATGCCGAATATCACGCGGCCAAGGAAGAGCAGGGCTTCATCGAGGCGCGAATCAAGGATATCGAAGGCAAGTTGTCGAACGCACAGATCATCGACGTGACCAAGCTGACCCAGACCGGTCGCGTGGTTTTCGGTACTACCGTGGATCTGCTCAGCGAAGACGACGGCCGCGAGGTCAGTTACCGGATCGTCGGCGAAGACGAGGCCGATATAGCGACCGGACTGGTTTCGGTGACGTCACCGATTGCACGGGCCCTGATCGGCAAAGAGGAAGGCGACTCGGTTGAGGTGGCTGCGCCCAGTGGCCCGAAAGCCTACGAGATAGTGGCGGTCCGCTACGAGTGAACTCAGCGCGGCAGGACCAGTCCCGGCTCCCGGAGCCTGGCCCGGTACAGGATTGCGACATTGCCGACCCGGCTCACCAGTTCAGCCCCGCTCGAGGCGACCAGTTGCGCGATGCATTCGTCGCGCGCAGTGCGCTCATCGACCCGCAGACGAAGCTTCAGCAGCTCGTGGCTTTTCAGCTGCACGTCGAGTTCCTCCAGCAACGAATCGCTGACACCCGCGTTGCCGACGGTGATCACCGGCTTGAGTGCGT
>CBFCXA010000018.1:0-14974 GCA_965601985.1 uncultured Chromatiales bacterium
GTAATTCCCTTGCCCAGACGACGCAGGCAAACGGCAGTGCGAGGCATAGCGCGAGGATCGACAGCTTGGTGAGCACGCCGAAACCCAGCACCGCGCCCAGTGCCAGCATCCAGCCAGGGCGCTGCTCCTGCAGGTAGCGCAGCGCGAGCCAGAAAGCCAGGCACCAGCACAACTGGTCGAACACGTTCATCGTGAACAAGCTCTGGACCGATGCGAAGCCGGGCGCGAACAGCAGGAGCAGCGCGGTTGCCCACTGCGCGAATGCCGAACCACCGAGGCGGCGAGCCAGGTCGGCGCCGAGCAGGATGATCACAACGCCGACGATAGCGGTCACGCCACGTAGCGCCTGCAATGAGTCGAGCGCGAACAGCTGCAACAGCCCGGCCAGCCAGGCGATCAACGGTGGAAAGTCGACATAGCCCAGGTCGAGGCGCTGGCCGGCATCGAGAAAATACAGCTCGTCGGACATGAAGCCGTAGCGCTCGCCGGACAGCAGCCAGAGCAGCAACTTCAGCGAAACTACGAAAGCAACAAGCCAGCCGCTGAGAGGCGCGGCCCGTAGCAAAGGCAGCTCAGTCAACGAACGCTGGCGCCGCGCCAGGTAAAGACCAGCGTGATCACGTAGTTCCAGACCGCGCCGACCAGGATGCCGGCGAGTCCGGCCAGGAACCAGGTCGTATCCTGCTCGAACAGGTACTGCGCAACGCCCACATTGGCGACCGCGCCGACGCTGCAGGCGAGCGTGAACGATACCCAGCCCCGCAACCAGCCCCAGCCCCGCAGCCGGATATCGCGGTAGGTGATCACGTTGTTGAGCACGAAGTTCGCGGACATTGCGACCAGGGTGGCCGCGATCTGCGCACTGAAGAAGCTCGTCCCGAAGAGTTTCAGCAGGCTGCTCAGCACGCCCATGTGCACCAGCACGCCGAAGCCGCCAACCAGCATGAAGGACACGAAGCGCACCGGCACCCAGCGGCCGATGAGCTTGTCCAGCAGCAGCATGCCGTAGTCCCAAAGCACCTGGGAATCGAGCTTGCTGTCACCGGCTTCGCGGGTCCGGAAGTGGTAGGGCAGCTCGCGAAAGCGCAGAGGCTCCGGCGCGGAAGCGAAGATGTCGAGCAGAATCTTGAAGCCGATGCCGGACAGCCGCCGAAGCGTCTTCTCAAATACCGATCGCTGCAGCATGAAAAACCCGCTCATCGGATCCTTGAGTTCGGCCGGAATCAGCGGGCGACTGAGGCGGGTGGCCAGCTGGCTGAAGCCGGCACGCCTTGCGTCCAGGCCATCGCTGGCCCCACCTTCGATATAGCGGCTGCCAATCACGATATCGGCTTGGTCTGAACGCAGCAGCTCGAGCATGCCGGGCAGCAGCGTCTCGTCGTGCTGCAGGTCGCCATCCATGACTGCGAGGTACGGCGCAGAACTGGCCAGCATGCCTTCGATACAGGCCGAGGACAGGCCGCGCCGGCCGACGCGCTGCAGACAGCGCAGTCGCGGGTTCTTTCGCGCCAGCTCGCGGACCCGTGCAGCGGTGCCGTCGGGAGAATCGTCGTCGACCACGATCAGCTCCCACTCGATGCCGGCCAATGCAGACTCCAGCAGGCGCGCCAGCTGGCCGACATTGGCCGCCTCGTTGAAGGTCGGCACGACAACGGTCAGTTCGGCGCCGGTACGCAGACCGGCGCCCTGCCCGCTATCCGCAGAAATCGCAATCGACGCACTACCCATAAGCCATCTATGATGACACTATTCGGCGCCCTTGGCCGCCCCTACAGTTAACCGCCCCATGGACTGGATCCTTTATCTGCAGACGACGGCAGCACTCTTCGTGCTGATCACCCTGCGCTATTTTGCGATTGCCGGATTCTTCTACTGGGCCCTGTGGAAGCGGCCGGGCAACCTGCTGCGGGCCCGCAAGCTGACCGACATTACGCCTCCGGGGCGGCTGATCCGCAGCGAAATCCGCTGGTCGGTGATCGCATCTGCGATCTACGCGGTGCCCGGGGCGCTGGTACTGGAAGCCTGGAAGAACGGCAGCTCGGCGATCTACATGGACATCACCGAGTACGGCTGGCTGTGGTACTTCGCCAGCGTGCCGGTGTACCTGTTCATCCACGACACGTATTTCTATTGGACCCACCGGATGATGCATCACCCAAAGATCTTCCCGGTGATGCACAAGGTGCACCACGAGTCGCGCCAGCCGACGCCCTGGGCCGGGTTCTCATTTCACCCCACCGAATCAATGCTGGGCGCGGCGATCCTGCCGGTGATGGCGATGCTTATCCCGATCCACGTCAGTGCCATCCTGTTCATCCTGGTGCTGATGACGGTCGTCAGCGTCACTAATCACTCGGGCTTCGAACTGCTGCCGGACCGGCTGTTACGCGGGTTCGTCGGGCGCAACTGGATCTCTGCAGCGCATCACAACCTGCACCATCAGCGCTACACCATCAATTACGGGCTCTACTTCCGCTTCTGGGACCGACTGATGGGAACCGACCGCATGGAAACGGAATATCCGTTCCTGAACGGTGATGAGGAGCTGATGGCGCCCGGCCGGACACGCAGCTGACCGCGGCGGTGAACCAAGCGAATCCGTAAGCGAGAACTGATCGATAGGTAACGCAATGCTCGATGCAATCATCTTCATTGCCCTGGTGCTCGTGTCGTTTGCCGGCATGGAAGCGGTCGCCTACTACACGCACAAGTACGTGATGCACGGCTTTTTGTGGTCGCTGCACAAGTCGCATCATCGCCCGCGCGAAGGAATTTTCGAGAAGAACGACCTGTTTGCGTTCTACTTCGCGCTGCCGTCGATTCTGCTGATCTACCTCGGCGTTAACTATGTCGGCTGGCTGCTGCCGATCGGCATCGGCATGACCCTGTATGGAGTCTGCTACTTCGCGTTTCATGACGGCATCGTCCACCGACGCCTGCCGTTTCGTTACCGGGGCAACCATCCATACATGAAGCGGATCATCCAGGCGCATTACGTGCACCACGCGACCACGACCAGGGAAGGTGCGGTATCTTTCGGCTTTCTCTATACGCGCCCGGTTGCCGAACTAGACGCCGAGCGCCGGCGTCTGCTCGAACTCAGCACAAGTCAGGCTTGATCCACAGGTCTTCCGCTCTCGGCGGCGCCTCGCGGCGGCGCTCGACGCCGACCGCGGTGATTGCCCGGCCCGCGCCGCGCAGCCCCCACAGCAACTTGCGGCTGGTCGGCACATAGGCACGCTGGTCCCAGGCCCTGGCCCCGCGCTCGAGCACCAGGGAACCGATATCGCGGTACACGCCGCTCGCGGTTGATACCGCCCAGCCCGCGCGGAAACCCAGCGAGCGAACGCCGTCCGCGGCGGATGCGTAGTAGCGGTCGGCAATTTCCAGCAAACGCCGGACCACTCTGAACACCGCCTGTCGCTGAGCAGGATCCGCAATTTTCCCGTCAGGCACGCCGGCCTCTCGCAGCCAGTCGGCCGGCAGATACACGCGGTCATTGGCCGCATCGTCCATCACGTCGCGGGAAATATTGGTCAGCTGAAATGCGATGCCCAGATCAGCGGCCCGGCCGAGTACTTCCGGCTCACGCACGCCCATGACGAAAGCCATCATCACGCCGACCACGCCAGCGACGTGGTAGCAATACAGCAGGGTATCTTCCAGGGCCAGGTACTGTTGGCCGGCGACGTCCATGGCGAAGCCGTCGATCAGTTCCAGCGGGTAACGTGCAGGTATCTGGTACTTCGCGACGACCTGCTGCAGGCCTGCGAAGGCCGGCTCCTCTACCGGGCGGCCGTTGACCGCATCCAGGGTTGCCGAGCGCAGCTTCGCCAGTCGCGCCTGGGCCTCGTCGGCGGATATCTCCGTATGCCCGAAGCCCAGTTCCTGGCCATCGATCAGGTCATCGCAGTAGCGACACCAGGCATAAAGCAGGTAGACGTCGTTGCGGGTCTCGCTATCGAAAAGCCGTGCTGCCGCCGCGAAGCTTTTCGAACCCTTGCGGATGATTTCCCGGCTGCTGGCAGCGATGTCGCTCAATTCATGAGACCCCCAAGTCGGACAGCAGCAGCCCGGCCGTTGCCTTGGCGGAATTGACGACGCCCGGCACCCCCGCACCGGGGTGCGTTCCGGCCCCGGTGAAATATAGTCCCGCGACCTTGTCATCGCGGTTGTGCACGCGGAAGAACGCGCTCTGAGTAAGCAGCGGCTGCAGCGAAAATGCGGAGCCCTGATACGCGTTCAGCTCAGTCACGAAATCCTGAGGCGTGAACATGTGCGAGGTTACCAGATCATCCCTCAATCCGGGAATATAGCGTTTCTCGACATACTCCAGTATGCGGTCGCGAAAACGCGGCGCTTCGGTCTCCCAGTCGATTTCGCCGCGGGCGAAGTTCGGCACCGGCGCCAGCACGTAGTAGCTGCTGCAGCCCTCCGGCGCCAGGTTCGAATCGCTGACCGACGGCGCGTGCACATACAGCGAGAAGTCGCCCGCGAGCTTGCCGCGATGGAAGATATCATCGAGCAGATCCTTGTAACGGGGCCCGAACAGCACGGCGTGATGTGCGAGCTCGGGATGCTGCCGACGCAGGCCGAAGTACACCACGAACAGCGACATGGAAAAGTTCTTCTTCGGCAGACTGTTGCGCATGCCGGCAGCTGCCGCTTCATCGCGCAGCAGATGCCTGTAGGTGTGCACGACGTCGGCATTACTGACCACGGCTTCGACCGGGATCCGCCGCCCGTCGGCCAACTGCACGGCCTGCACACGCGAGTCGCTGGTCTCGATGCGATCGACCGGGCAATCCAGCCACAGCTCGCCGCCGAGATCCTGGAACAACTTCGCCAGTGCCTGCACCAGCGCGCCGGTTCCACCGCGTGGAAACAGCACGCCCCAGCGACGCTCCAGTGCGTGGATCAGGGCATAAATTGCGGAGGTGCTGAACGGATTCCCGCCGACCAGCAGCGTGTGGTAGCTCAGCGCCTGGCGCAGCTGCGGATCCTTGATGTACTTCGACACCATGCTGTACACGGAACGGTAGCTCTGCAGCTTCACCAGCTGCGGCGCCGCGCGAATCATGCTCCACCAGTCCAGGAAGGGCTCGGCCGCGAGTTTCTGATAGCCCTCTTCGAACACCGCTTCGGAATACTCGAGAAAGCGCGCGTAGCCGTCGACATCGGCCGGGTTACGCGCCGCAATCTGGGCATTCATCCGTTCGTCGTCTGCGGTGTAATCCAGTGTGAAGCCGTCTTCCCAGCAAAGCCGATACATCGGATCGAGCTGAATTAGCTCTATGTAGTCGTCCATAGACTTGCCGGAAATCTCGTAGAGCTCGGTCAGGCATTCCGGCGCGGTAATCACCGTTGGACCGGCATCGAAGGTAAACCCGTCCTTCTCGTAGACATAGGCGCGCCCGCCGGGGCGATCGCGCTGCTCGATAAGTACCGTCGGTACGCCGGCTGCCTGGGAACGAATCGCAGCGGCGAGTCCGCCGAAGCCGGCTCCGATCACAGCTACTCGGGGAGATGACATGTATTTCCTCCGTGCGGGGTCAGGGCGGGCTGTCGATCGTTGGCATGTTCAACAGGCTGCGAATCGCGCGTGGCACCTCGATCGGGGGCTTGCCGGTGACGATGCGCAGCTTGTCTGTTCGGGTCAGCGCGCCCGCGTAGAAGCGGTCAATAGTGTTCGATGGCAGCCGGTAAAAGTATTCAAGCATGACGTAGCGTACGTCCCGCGGACTGCCCAGGTAGAGCATGCGGTTCAAGAGCCGGAAATACAGGCCGCGACGCCACAGACGGAAACTGCGTTTGCGGATCAGCTTATACAGCGCAGCGCTGCTCAGCTCTCGCTCGCCGGCCAGGTCGTCGGCCAGGCGGACCGCCTCCGGCAGCGAGTAGCCGGTTGTGTAGTGAAACAGTCCGGCGCGGATCCCGGAGCGCGGCACGCCCGGTGCGTCGCGCCAGAAGGCCTTGAGGTCACCGGCAAGGACTACCGGCAGCGCACCCTGCTCCTCACGCAACACCTCGACGATGCGCCAGCCGCGCTGCTCGGCGTAAGCATGAATCGCCGAGCGCATCGGTTCGATATCCAGCGCCGCGGTATCGCTGTAGCGCGTGTCCTCGATCAGCACCCGCGTGGGCGTGAACGGCAGGCTGTACATGAAGCGAAAACCGTCCTCCTGCGGCAGACGCGCGTCCATCAGAATCGGTCGTTCGAGTCCGCAGGGTTCGGCCAGTTCAACCACCATGCCGAAGAACTTCTGGAAGCGCACATCGAGGGCGCGGCTGCCCGGGTCACCGCGCCCGTCGATCACGGTCGGCGCGCTCAGTACCCGCCCGTCCGCCAATTCCACCCGCTCGGCCTCAACCCGGGCAACCTCGACGCCAGTCAGGACCGCGTCGCCGAGCGCAGCAGCTACCTGCTGGTCGAGGCGCTCGGAAAAAATCGTATGGTAGCTGCCCGGCAGGCTTCGCTCGCGGTCGGGAAAAAGAATCTCATGCCCCTGCCAGCTCGCCTCGATGAACGGTTCCAGCCACTCGAGCTGGGCCGGACTGACATCGCTGCCGTGAAAACTCCAGGTATGGTTGCCGCCCAGAGCCGGGCCGCGCTCGATGATCAGCAGGCGCAGCTCCGGCCTGAGCGCCTGCAGGCGGCTGGCGATCAGACAGTTCGCCAGCCCGCCACCGACCAGAATTACGTCAGCGTCCACGGGCCTGGCCACAGGCCTTGCAAGCAGTGCGGATTTCTCGAGCAGGCATCAGCCGGCGCCGGCACACGTGGCTGCCGCGCGTCAGGGCATCTGGATCTTGCCGCCGGGCGGCGGCATTCCGCCCGCCGGCCCTGCGCCGCCCTCCGGCACGATGATCGACGAGGCCTGTTCGCGGCGCATTTCTTCCAGGCGCTTCATGGTGTCTTCGACGGCCAGGTTGGCCGCCTCGGCGAAGCCGTCGACCGCGCCGTCAAGATCCTGGGCCGGGATCTCGAAACTGAGGGGTAACGGCCCGGCCCGGGTCATCAGCTGCGTCTGACCGACGTACAGCACGTCGCGCGAACTATCCGGCTGACCGTCGGACCCGACCGGCGTCAGGCGCTGGATGCTGCCGACCCGACGATCGGTGAACACTTCCTCCAGGTACAGCGTGTCCCGGTCCATTTTGATTTCGATTTCGCCTGGTGCTTCGGCCATCGGAATACCTTTGCATGTCTGCCAGCCCGCTAGGGTAACAGCACGGGCCCCGGCTTGCGTAGCCGACCCGGCCGGCCGCGCTCGGGCGGTGGTACACTCGCGGCCCCTGGCAGCAACCCGCCATGCGCAACGCGAATATCAGCCACGCCTACCAGGAATTGCAGCCCGAGCAGATCCTGCACGCGGTCGAGCAGCTCCGACTCACGCCTGACGGCCGATTGCTGGCGCTGAACAGCTATGAGAACCGGGTGTACCGGGTCGGTGTCGACGAAGGCTCGCCGGTGGTCGCGAAATTCTATCGCCCCGGGCGCTGGAGCGACGCGGCGATACTCGAGGAGCATGCCTTCGCGACCGAGCTCGCCGCCGACGAGATACCGGTCGTCGCCCCGCTGTCGCGGGACGGCATTACGCTGCATCACCAGGGCGAATTCCGCTTCGCGGTCTACCCCTGCCACGGCGGGCACGCGCCGGAGCTGGACCGGCCGGATCTGCAGCAACAGCTCGGGCGGCTGGTCGCGCGCATTCATCTGCGTGGCGAACTGCAGGACTTCAGCGACCGTCCGGAGATAAACACGCAGAGCTACGGCATCGAGTCACGGGACTTTCTGCTCGCCAACGACTTCATTCCCGCCGACCTCGAGCCGGCCTATACGACTTTGTGCGCCGACCTGCTCGACCTGGTGGAACAATGTTTCGAGCGCGCCGGCCACCCGGAATACCTGCGCGTGCACGGTGACTTCCATCCCGGCAACGTACTGGTGCTGGACGAGCGCATTCACATCGTGGACCTCGACGATGCCCGGATGGGTCCGGCCGTGCAGGACCTGTGGATGCTGTTGTCCGGCGACCGCGAGGAGCAGACACCGCAGCTTGCCAAGCTGCTGGAAGGCTACCTCGAGTTCGCCGAGTTCGATGCGCGCGAACTGAACCTGGTCGAGGCGCTGCGGACGCTGCGCCTGATGCACTATGCCGCCTGGCTGGCGAGACGCTGGGACGATCCGGCCTTCAAGCAGGCCTTCCCGTGGTTCAACAGCGATCGCTACTGGGACGAACACGTACTGGCCCTGCGCGAACAGGCCGCGCTGATGCAGGAACCACCCCTGCGCTGGCAGCCGTGACCGCGCGACGCGCCGGCGCCCGCCGCGCGCTTCAGGATGTGTGCATGGTGACCTATTGCGTCGATCAAATCGGGCCCAGCCGCGATGCCTGGGTCGAGCACCTCGGTTACCGCGTGACCGAAGAAGGTCATATCGACGATAAGCTGGCGGCCAGCTGGCGGGCGCCCGCGATGGCCAGTCTGCCTTACTGCCTGCTGCAACCAGCCAGCGGTGAATCCTTCTGGCTGCGTTACATCGAGACCGGCGAACGTCGCGGTTTCGAGTCCACTGCGACGCGCGGCTGGACCGCGACCGAACTGCTGGTCGCCGATACCGACCGACTGGCCGAACGACTCAACGGCTCACCCTTCATCCGCATCGCCGGCCCCGGCGACCTGTTCCCGGGACCCAAAGCACCACGCGCGATGCAGGCCGTGGGACCGGCCGGCGAACTACTGTATTTCACGCGCCTGCTGCCCGGCGGCAGCCGCTACGGCTTGAAGCAGGCAAAGAGCCCGGTGGACCGGGCCTTCATCGTCACTGTGGCCGGCGACTCGACCGCGGCAATGCGCGATTTCTATGCCGATACGCTCGGCATGCGCGTGATGGAACCGATGCCGTTCATCAACGGCATCCTCGCGCACAGCTGCGGCGCGCCGCCGGACACGATCTTCCCGACCTCGGTGATTCCCCTCCCGGGGCGACGCTATCTCGTCGAGCTGGATGAATTTCCTGCCGGCCTGCCGGCGCGACCGCAAGGGCCAGGACTGCTGCCGCCGGGCATGGCCATGGTGAGTTTTCGGGTCGACGATCTCGGGCGCCTCGAGAGTCATCAGCTTACCGGTTCCGCATCCTGCCGCGCCCTGCCCTACCATGGCCGGCGCAGCGCCGTGATTCGTGGTGCGGCCGATGAATTGCTCGAACTGATCGAGGGGTCTGCAGAATGACAATACGCACAGGGCTGTTTCTGGTTCTCACCTGGCTGGCACCGGCGCCTGTCATAGCCGACATCGTCGCAGAGCTCGGACTGAGCGAAGCGCCAGCCGCAGTTAGCGACGATCCGCGCTGGGCACCACAGGGACCGATCGTGGTGCGAGTCGACTAGCCCGCCACACTGGAGCTCTTTCGCAGCGTGGCCGGCGACGTCGAGCTGATCGGGGCGATTACCGCGGCCGACGCGCTCGCAGCAGTCGGCCGCGCGACCGCGCTGATGGGTTTTTGCTCGGCCGAACTGCTGGACGCCGGCCCGAAGCTGCGCTGGGTGCAGCTCTACAGCGCCGGCGCCGAACGCTGCCTGCCGCTGCCGCGCATCGCCGGGGGCGAGATACTGCTGACCAACATGCAGCGGGTTTCCAGCCAGCAGATCGCCGAGCACGTGATCGGTCTGCTGCTGGCGCTGACCCGGGGACTTGCACCGTATATGCAGGCCCAGTTGCGTGGCGACTGGGATCCGCAGGCCGTGCCGATGAATCGGCGCTGGGAGATCGGCGGACGGCAGATGCTGGTCGTCGGTCTCGGCGGCATCGGCACCGAAGTTGCGCGGCGCGCTCACGCGCTGGGCATGCAGGTATCCGCCATTCGCGCCAGCGGCCGGCCGGGGCCCGAGTTCGTAGCTGAAGTCGCGCGCCCCGACGAACTGCTGAGCTACGCCGCGCGGGCCGATGTCGTGGTCAACAGCGCACCGCTGACGACGGCGACGCGCGGACTGTTCGATGCGGCGTTCTTCGCTGCGATGCCGGCACACGGCCTGTTCATCAACGTCGGGCGCGGCGCCAGCGTGGTCACCGAAGACCTGGTCGAGGCACTCGAGAACGGCAAACTCGGTGGCGCCGGTCTTGACGTCACCGACCCGGAGCCGCTGCCGGCTTCGCACCCGCTGTGGCAGGCTCCGAACGTGATCATTACGCCGCACGTCGCAGCGGGTTCGGACAAGGTACTGACTCGGCTGATAGGCGTCGCGCGGGAGAACCTGCGTCGCTACCTGGCCGGCGAACCCATGCTGTCGGTCGTGGACGTGTCGCGCGGCTATTGACCGCGCGTCAGCGGCGCCAGACAAGCAGCTGGTTGTTGGCCGGCATCGCATAGTCCTCGATCAGGACCAGGCCCTGCTGCTCGGCCAGTCTCTGCAGCGCTTCGAAGTCACGGATACCGCTGTCCGGATCGCGCGCGCGCAGTGACCGGTCGAAAGCCGCGTTGCTGGGCGCGGTGTATTCACCAGCATAGCGAAACGGACCGTAAATCAGCAGGCGTCCGCCCGGCGCCAGCACCCGGCCGACACCGGCAAACAGGCACTCGACCTCGGCTGCGCTAATGATATGCAGAGTATTGGCGGTGAACACGGCGTCGTATTCCTTGCCCGGCCACTCGGCATCACAGACCGACAGGGCGAGCGGCGCTGCGCAGTTGTCCGGCCCCTCGGCGTCGATGCGTGCGGCGAGGTCCGGCAGGGCGGCAGGTGTATCCGTCGGCTGCCAGCGAATCCCCGGCAGCTGCGCGCTGAAGTACACCGCATGTTGGCCGGTGCCCGCGCCGATTTCGAGCACGCGACCCGCCTCGTTCAGCAGTGCCTGCAGGCAGGACAGGATGGCACCGCGATTGCGCTCGGCAGCCGACGAATGGCGCAGCACTGACATGTCGCGACCCTAGCATGGCCACGACCCGGCCCGTTTCGACGGTGGCCTAAAGTTATGTCGACACAAGCCGATACCCATTGAAACCGCCGGAGATGGGGAGTCGCGGCATGCAGAATGGCAAGGGATATGACGACGAGGCAGGCGTGCTGGGCCTGCTGGAACAGCTGATCGCGGACCAGTGCCTGGACGCGGATCAGGAAGCGCTGGCCAGCCGTGCCGTGAGCACCGGCCTGGCGGCGCTCGATGAGCCCACGCGCAAGCAGCTGCTTGAAGAAGTGGTCGAGCCGTACTGCGTCGACTGTGAGGCCTGCGGCGCCACGCCGCGCTGGTCGGAACGCCTGGACGTGTACGACACCGGCCTGTGCGCGCCCTGCTTCGCAGCACTCGACGGCGGCGACACGCTCGGTGTACGGCCAGGCTGGATGCCGCTGCCGGCGCCGGTCGAAGAGGAAGTGCTGCCGCCGGAAACGGACACCGCAGACGAACTGGTAAGCGCCTGACGGCTACAGCCGCCGACCAGTCGACCGCAAAGTCGCAGCGGCGACGCCGGCGCGAAAGCACTATGCTTGGCTGATGCCAGCGACCGCGCACAAGCTCGACTACCCGCTGCCCGGCAAACCGCAGGACGGCACGCTGATGGAGGTGGCGTCCGGCGTGCACTGGCTGCGCATGCCGCTGCCCTTCGAACTCAATCACATCAACCTGTGGTTGCTGGAAGATGACGCCGGCTGGGTCATCGTCGACACCGGTATCGCGGCGGATGAGACCCGCGCGATCTGGACCCGCCTGCTCGACCATGAACTCCGCCGGCATCCGGTCGCAGGCGTGCTGGTTACCCACCTGCACCCGGACCACGTCGGCCTGTCGGGCTGGCTCTGCGACCGCTACGACTGCGAGCTGTGGATGACGCGCGAGGAGTACCTGTCCGCGCGCATGCTGGCCTCTGACGAACCGCCGCCCCCGCCGGTCGCGATCGACTTCTACCGTGCCGCGGGGCTCACTGACGAGCAGCTGGAGCAATATCGGCAACGCTTCGGGCGCTACGGCGATCTGCTGTCGGTACTGCCCGAGTCTTATCACCGCCTGCAGGATGGCGAGCACCTGTCGATCGGCGGGCGCAGCTGGGAGGTCGTGATCGGGCGCGGCCACTCACCCGAGCATGCCTGCCTGTCCTGCGCCGAACTCGGCCTGATGATCGCCGGTGACCAGGCGCTGCCGACGATTTCACCGAACGTCAGCGTATGGCCGACCGAGCCGCAAGCCGACCCGCTGGCCGACTGGCTGGACTCCTGCCACGGACTCACCGACCGCGTCGCCAGCGACGTGCTGGTGTTGCCGGCGCACGGCCGTCCGTATCACGGACTGCGCGAACGGCTGGATGCGCTGATCGCGGAACACGAAGAAGGCCTGGAGCAGATTCGCGAGCGCTGCCAGTCACCGCAGCGCGCGGTCGATCTGTTCGAAACGCTGTTTCGCGGTCTGATCGGCGACGGCAACCGCATCATGGCGGTCGGCGAGGCAGTTGCTCACCTGAATTATCTCCAGCAGCGGGGCGAACTACGCACCGACGCCGACGAGCGCGGCGTACGCTGGTACCGGACCGCTGACTGACCGGCGTCAGCCGCCGGTGACGCGCGCCGCCATCGCCTTCATGAACGCGTCGACCGCATCGCCGTATTCTTCGACCGTCGTCCGGCAAGCCTCGTTGCCCTGAATCGCCTGCCACCAGGTAGCCAGCCGGCCGTCGCTCTCGGTCGGGTCCGACACGCTGTCGAAGTTCGCGAACACGGTCTTCTTGATCAGCATGACGTAAGGCGCGGCAGAGCAGTCACCCAGCGTCGGGTCCGCGCCGACGCAGAACGGACCGGGCCCCATGTAGTGTTCCAGATACGCAAAGCCCTTGGCGAGCTCGGCGGCGGCCGCATTGACCACGTCCTGGTCACGCGCCGCGGGGTTCATCTGGCCAAAAAAGGTACTGGTATGGGGCGCGAGGTACAGGTCGACGATTCGCGACACCAGCCTGGAAGTTGCACGGTCGAAAGGATCCGCGGGCAACGCGGGCCCGCCGCCGGCGACTTCCTCGACGTATTCGCAAATGACCTCGGACTCGGCCAGGTGGCGACCTTCGGTCTCCAGCGCAGGGATCTTGCCGATCGGGTTGATCGCGCGATAATCGTCCGACGCGGGCGATCCGCCGGGCATTCCGGCAATCGGCAGGTCGACGCCCTTGACGCGGGCAAGCATGACCACGCGGGCCACGTACGGGGAGGCGAGAGCACCATATAGCTGCATGTTTCCGTTTCCTTGTTCTTATCCGGCGCCAGCTGAGCGCGGACCGGGTGAGGGAATGTTCGGGTACCGGGCTGCCCCCGTCAACGGCCCCGGCAAGACCAGGGGCGCTCGCGGGGCCTCGTTGGACGGACTCTGAATGATCGGCGAAGATGCGGGCGACCAGAGACCGGAAGATGATGACCAGAACACTCCTTGCCTGCCTGCTGATCGCCGCGCTGCTGCCGGCGACGGGGACGGCTTTCGACGGTAACAGTCTGCCCGCCGTCATCGACCAGTTCGGTCAGCCGGTATCGATCAGCGATTCCAAGCCCACGGTGCGCGTCGCCATCCTGGTATCGGCCAAGCGGCTGCGGCGCCTGCGCAAGTGGGAGACCGCGCTGCGCAAACGCTTCCCGGGGCTCGACATCCTGCGGGTCGCGGACGTGCCGCGCGACGCACCGACCCGCTACGAAGACGTGGCCGAGGCATTTCGTAAACGTCTGCCCGAGGACGTGGGCATCGGCATCGACCTGGCGGGCGACTGGGCCGGCCAGCTCGAGGTCGACCCGAGCGTGCCGAATATCCTGGTGTTCACCAGCAGTGGCGATCTCGAAGCGGTGCACAGCGGCATGTACAGCAACGCGCTGTTTGCCCAGGCAGCGGCCGACATCGACCTGCTGATAAAAGCCGAGGGCCGCGCCGGGGCCGGCGCCTAAGCCCTGGCAGTACCGCCGTCCGCGGGCCCGGGCCGGTCGCTGCTGCGCCGTTCCGGAGGCTGCACGCCGTAAGCGCGACGGCGTGCAAACCAGTAGGCCAGGGCCCAGCCGATCACGCCGGTCAGCAGCAGCAGCAGCAGCGGCTCGGTGATCCCGGCCAGCCCGTCCTGGCGCCAGAAGATCCCGCTGTAGGCCTCCAAAGCCCAGGTATTCGGCGTCAGCCAGCCGATCTCGCGCAGCGCATCGGGCATGAAGATACGCGGCACCATGCTGCCGCCGAGCGCGGACATGACCAGGATTACGGTGTTGGCGATGGTCTGCGCCTGGCGGCGCGTCTGGCAGAGCGACGCGAGCAGCATGGCCATCGAGGCGGCGGCCAGGCAGGCGATTACCGTGACCACGAACCAGGGCAGCAGGTGGCCGGGCAAATCCAGGTCGTAGAGCAGCCACGCCACCACGAAAATGACCGCGACCTGCACGATCCCCTGGGCAACCAGGTACAGGTACTTGCCGTTGACCAGCACACCGATGCCGCCGGGCCCGGCGAGCACCCGGTCCAGCAGGCCGGACTCGCGTTCCTCCAGCAGGGAAACCGCGCCATGCACCGAAGCGAACAGCAGGAACATGAACGCAACCGCACCCGCCGAGTAGGCGACCAGGTTTACCGAGTCGCCCTGCCCGGCCACTTCTTCGGTTTCCAGCAGATCTTCGAACGACCAGCCGACTTCGCGGCCCTCGGCCGCATCGCTGCGCATCTCGGCCAGCCCTTCGGCCACCTCGTCCCGCTGCACGTCGGACAGAGTCAGGAACTGGTTCTCCAGCTCGTCGACCACATTGCCCATAGCCACATCCGGCAAGGCGCCGAAGTAAGCTTCGCGAATGCGACCCATCAGCATCGGCACGGTCACGCCGCGCGAAGGATCGCTGACGATCAGGATGGGCGCCGGGCCGAATCCGCCGGCACTGTCCAGCGGCTCTGCGTCGGCACGCAACAGCAGTCCGACATCGGCGTCGCCGGCACGCACCATGCGCCGCAGGCGGTCCGCATCCAGCGCGGCGCCGTCCGC
>CBFCXA010000019.1:0-14736 GCA_965601985.1 uncultured Chromatiales bacterium
GGCGCGGCGCACGCCGGTCGCCAGCGTGCCGATCAGGTCGTCCGCTTCATAACTGGAGTCCGCGCATTCACGCACGCCCAGCGCGCGGGTCACCTGCCGGCAGCGCTCGAACTGCAGCTTGAGCTCCGGCGGTGCCGGGTCGCGGTTGGCCTTGTAGTCCGGGTAGATGTCGTTACGAAACGACGTGGTCAGGCTGATGTCGAACGCCGCCGCAACGTAGTCCGGCTGCACGCGCTCGAGAAAATCGCCGAGAAACCGCGTGTATCCGTACAACGCGTTCACCGGGTTGTGCTCGTCGTCGACCATGTCGTCCGGCAGCGTAAACCAGGCGCGGAATACGAAAATGCTGGCGTCGATCAGGTAGGTCTGCATGTCAGTTCTGCCCGGTGAGTTGGCGACTGAACGGGTGCTCCGGATAGTCGCGCAGGAAGGCCTGCAGCCGGGCCCAGGCGAGATCCGGATCATCGGCGTTCCAGGCGGCGAGGATCGCGTCCAGCGGCTCTTCGTAATGCTGGAGCGTCTCGGTCTTCTGCTGATTGCCCGCCATCCTCGACAGCACGGCGCGGTCGTCCGCGCGGCGCGCCTCGAGCAGTTCGATCGCGCGGGCCAGTTGCTCATCGTCTCGCGCCGGCTTTGCCGGCGGCAAGTCCAGGCTGGGGCGAACCACGGGCGAGGCAAGGCCGGTGTCCAGCGACTCTCGACCGGGCGCAGCCGGCGGCGCTGCCACCATGCGTTCCTGCGGGGCAGTTTCGAGTTGGGAAGGTTCGATCATGACTTCCTCGGCCACGGAAGGCGGCGCCATAGCCGGCTGTGAGCGCCGGCGCAGCGCATCGAGACGGCCCCCGTCCGGGTAGCTATCGCCTTCGGACTCTGCCTCGCGCCACGCCGACGGCCGATCGGCAAACTCGACCTGTGGCGGTGCTTCGCCCAGCAAGGGACCGTCCGGCTGAATGCTCAGGTTGACCACGATCGACACACACAGCAGCACGGTCGCCGCGACCGCGATCGAAGCACCCCAGCGCCGCGTCGTTCGTTCCAGCGGCACCACCTTGGAGGCTTCCGCGGCCGAGGAGAGGATCTTCCGGTCGAGTTCCGGTGGCGGTTGCTCGTCGCCGAGCTCTGAGTAGCGGCGCGACAGCGGCGAGTCACCGGCCAGCCAGTTTTCGAGTTCAGCCTCCTCGGGTCGCTGCTCGTCGCGGTTCTCGGTCACGGCCATGCCCCCAGTTCCACCAGGCTGCGGCGCAGTTTGCTCACTGCGTAGCGCAGGCGACTCTTCGCCGCCTCTTCGGCCACACCGGTCACCGCGGCAATTTCGGCCAGGCTCAGCCCCCCCTCTTCGCGCAGCAGAAAAGCTTCGCGCTGCTCATCCGGCAGCGCGGCCAGCGAGCGCCGTATTGCATCGGCGGCCTCGAGGCCGATAGCGCCGTCATCAGCGCCGCCCTGGGCGGGCTGCTCGTCAGGGTCTTCACCGTCGCCGGCCTGGTCACCCGGCCGTCGGCCGCGGCGACGCCATTCGTCGATCAGCAGGTTGCGGGCTATCTGGTACATGTAAGTCGTAAACAGCGCGCCGGGTTCGTAGCTGAGACGGGCCTTGATGATGCGCGCCCAGACTTCCTGAAACAGGTCGCCGGCGAGTTCTCGATCATTGCACTGGCGCAGCAGAAAACGAAACAGCGGACCCTTGTGCCGCGCGTACAGCCTCTCGAAGGCCAGCGTATCGCCGGCCCGGTAGCGCAGCATCAGCGCAGTGTCGTCCGGCTCCCCCGCCATGCCTGCCAGCATACGAGATGCCGGCCCGGCGGGGGAACCGGAACGCCATCAGCGCCGCGCCTGCGGCGCCGGGGCAACGACTGACAGGCTGTCGGCCAGCCTGACGAGCCCCAGGAACTCGCCGCGGTAGCCCAGCGAGTCTTCGCCACGCGCCCCGCCCGCGAGCTTGAGCACGTCGCCGTAGCCGTAGTCGCCGAGGTACTGGCCGCCGCGCAGCAGCTGCCCGAAAGCGGCCACCGCTGCGGCAAACCGCAGCTCGTCGGAGGCCGGGTCGTCAGCCGGCCAGGCCACCGGCCGCTCGATCAGGCGGCTGCGGTCGCCGTCCGGCTGCTTGTAGCGCAGCCGGACAAACGCAGCTTCGCCGAGCCGCGCCGCAGCGGGGGGTTCCGGCTCACCGTAGCGCAGCGGATCGACCAGGCGCGCATCGCTGTCGACCAGCGTGAGCTCATAGAGCGCGGTCACGGTATGCCCGGCACCGATCTCGCCGGCATCGATCTTGTCGTTGTTGAAGTCTTCCCGCGGCAGCATCCGGTTCTCGTAGCCGATCAGCCGGTACTCGGCGACTATCGCCGGATTGAACTCGACCTGGATCTTCACGTCTTTGGCGATAGTCTGCAGTGTGCCGGACAGCTGCTCGACCAGTATCTTGCGCGCCTCGTTCAGGCTGTCGATATACGCGTGGTTACCGTTACCGGAGTCGGCCAGCTGCTCCATCAACTTGTCGTTGTAGTTCCCGGCGCCGAATCCCAGCGTGGTCAGTGACACACCGGCTTCGCGTTCACGCTCGACCAGGTCGATGAGCTGGTCGAAGTCGACGGTGCCGACATTGAAGTCACCATCGGTCGCGATCAGGATGCGATTGATGCCGCCGTCGACATACGCCTGCCGGGCCATCGCATAGGCCGCGCGGATGCCGCCGGCGCCGTTGGTCGAACCACCGGCCGCCAGTCGCTCCAGCGCCGCCTCGATTTTTGCATGCTGATCACCGGGCGTCGGTTCCAGCACCACGCCGGCCGCCCCGGCGTAGACCACCAGCGACACGCGATCCCCGGCATTGAGTTGACGCGTCAGCAGGCGCATCGCGCGCTTGAGCAGCGGCAGCTTGTTGGCCGTCTGCATCGAACCGGACACGTCGACCAGGAATACCAGGTTCGCAGCCTTGCGCTCGGCTGCCGGCACCTCATAGCCGCGAATGCCGACCTGCAGCAGCAGCCGGTCCGGGTTCCAGGGCGCTGCCGCGATCTCCGTGTTCACGCTGAACGGCTGTGCAGGATCGTCCGGGCGGCTGTAGGCATAGTCGAAGTAGTTGATCAGCTCCTCGATACGTACCGCGTCGGCCGGCGGCAGACGGCCTTCGTTCAGGATCCGGCGCAGGTTGCTGTAGGCGCCGGTGTCCACGTCCACGCTGAAGGTCGAAACCGGGTATTCACTGACCAGGCGCAGCGGATTGGTGTCGATCTGCTGGTAGTTTTCCCGGTCCAGCGGCTCGGTCGGGAAGTACGGGGGCTGCGGGCAGCAGGGCGCGGCGATCGATCGCCCGGCCATCAGCGTGGCCGGTGTCGGCTGATCGAACTGCGCGTCACGGCGCTCGCGCACCCGCTCCTCGCGGAGACCTTGACTGCTGTGCAGGACAGCGTCGTTCTCCTGCCCGATCGGAGGAGTCGTCATCTTGCCCGTCGGCTCGACGGACGAGTCCTGCGGGGGCGTGCCCGGTTCAGGCGTGGCAGGTTCGCGCGAAGTGCAGGCGAACAGCAGGGCGGCGGCAGCCAGTATCAGCAGCCGCAGTAACAGTTTGAAATCGTTCATGGCGCTTGGCCTCCATCAGGGGTTCGGAGGCTATAAACGCCGGTACCGCGGTAACGGGGTCAGCCGCGGCGAAAAAAATCGTGGGTTTGACTAAAGCTGGCTGGCGCCGGCGCGCAGGCTGCTGGCCAGGCGCTCATGCAGCGGGCTTGAACGCGGAATGTGCGCGAGCAGAAACTCCATCTGGTCGGCCAGTACCCGCCGGCCCTTCAGGTAGATGTACTCGGCATAGTTCGGTGTGAACGGCACGGCAATCAGCTGCATGCCGGCCTGCTCGGGAGTGCGGCCACCCTTGTGATTATTGCAGCGGCGGCAGGCGGTGACCACGTTGCGCCAGCGATCCAGCCCGCCCTGGCTGAGCGGCCGGATATGGTCGCGGGTCAGATCGCGCGACATGAAACGCTGACTGCAATACATGCACAGGTGGCCGTCGCGCCGGAACAGCGTGTTGTTGTTCAGCGGCGGCGTGTAGCGCTCGCGCAGCTCGGCGATGCCGTGGGTGCGTCCGATCGTGGCGATGATGGAGTTGACCTCGATGGAGCTGCGCCTTCCGGTACGGGCGCAGATGCCACCGTAGACACGATAGAGCGCGGTACCGCAGGTATAGGCGACCTGCTCGGCGTGGTACAGGCGTACCGCGTCGCGGTAGTCGATCCATTCCAGCGGCATGCCGGCCACATCGGTCCGCAGGACCTGCTGGGAGAGATCCGTGTGCTCGCTGACAGTTTCCATGGCGTCAAAACCCATCTGCCAGTTCCCGCCCGCCCGGGTCGAAACTCGGGGCCGGAACTCGGGGCTGGGCTCTGCCCGTGGCGCGGCGCCGGCGAATCCGCCTGGATTGCCAGCGCGAAGCTTGCGCTAACTTACCAAATTTACCGTTGTTGTCGCATATGTCATGATGCGGCATCGAACGCACGGCAGTCGGCGCCAAGACCCGCGATGGGCGTGCTCACCTGTTCCATATCCCGCAGGAGTTTTTCATGGCTCTGACCATTGGCGTGGCAAAAGAAACCGCGCCCGGAGAAACCCGCGTCGCGATTGCGCCGGAGATCATCCGCAAGCTCACCAAAGACGGTATCCGGGTCGTCATCGAGAGCGGCGCCGGCACCGGTGCACGCATGCCGGATGAGGCCTTCGAGGGCGCGGAAATTGTAAAGAGCCAGGCCGACGTCCTGTCTGCCGCCGACGTGCTGCTTACCGTGCAGCCGCCAACGACCGAAGTCGTGTCCGGGCTCCGCGAGGGCGCCGTGGTTGTCGGTTACATGCAGCCGCATCGTCAGGCCGAGATGATCCGCGCGTTCTGTGACAAAAAGGTGACCAGCCTGGCGATGGAGCTGGTGCCGCGGATCTCGCGCGCGCAGTCGATGGATGCCTTGTCGTCGCAGGCAGCGGTTGCCGGCTACAAGGCCGTGATCATCGGCGCGGCCGCGCTCGACAAGTTCATGCCTATGCTCACGACCGCGGCCGGCACCATTCGTCCGGCACAGGCGCTGGTCATGGGCGCCGGCGTGGCCGGTCTCCAGGCCATCGCCACGGCACGACGCCTGGGTGCGGTCGTGTCGGCGTTCGACGTGCGCAGCGCGACCAAGGAGCAGGTCGAATCCCTGGGCGCCAGGTTCGTCGACACCGGCGTGTCGGCAGAAGGCGAAGGCGGCTACGCCCGCGAGCTTACCGACGAAGAACGCGCCGCACAGCAAGCGGCCCTGGATGACTTCATCACCAAGGCCGACCTGGTGGTCACCACCGCGGCCGTGCCGGGCAAGCCGGCGCCGCGACTGATCAGCGCCGCGGTCGTGGAACGCATGCAGCCGGGCGCGGTGATCGTCGACCTCGGCGCGGAGAGCGGCGGCAACTGCGAACTCACCAAGCCGGGCGAGACCGTCACGCACGGCAGCGTGACCATCATCGGCCCGTTGAACGTACCGGCCAGCGTGGCCCGCCACGCCAGCGAAATGTACGCCCGCAACCTCTACAACCTGCTGCAGCCGGCGCTGGTCGAGGGCGAACTGAAGATCGACTGGGAAGACGAAGTCTTTGCCGGCTCGGCCCTGGTCCATGATGGGGAAATAAAGCACGCGCCTACGCGCGAGATGCTGTCGGGAGACGACTCATGATCGAACTGAGCACGTTCGCCGCGTTATACATCTTCATGCTCGCAGCCTTCACCGGCTATGAAGTTATTGCCAAGGTACCGGCAATTCTTCATACGCCGCTGATGTCAGGCTCGAACTTCGTACACGGCATCGTGCTGGTCGGCGCGATGGTCGCGATGGGCGTTGCCGATTCCGGCATCGGCAAATTCATCGGCTTCATCGGCGTGATCCTCGGTGCCGGTAACGCGGTCGGCGGTTACGTAGTGACCGAACGCATGCTCGAGATGTTCAAGTCCAGCGGGGAGAAGCGCTGATGGACGGCCTGTTCTCCGTGAACACGCTGATCCAGGTCAGCTACTACCTCGCGGCCTTCCTGTTCATCATGGGGCTCAAGCGCATGAGTTCGCCGGTGACCGCGGCCAGCGGCATCAAATGGGCCGGCGTCGGCATGGTGGTGGCAACCGTAATCACCTTCGCCTACCCGGGCATGGACAGCTATTTCCTGATGACCGTGGCGATCTTCATCGGCGGCGGACTGGCCTGGTGGACCGGGCAGAAAGTCGCGATGACCGACATGCCGCAGATGATCGCGCTGTACAACGGCATGGGCGGCGGCGCGGCCGCGGCAATTTCGGCGGTGGAGCTGATCAGCGACGTCGAGCACACCGGAATCATTACCACGCTGGCAGTCGCCGGCGCTTTGATCGGCTCGGTGGCGTTCTCCGGCAGCCTGATTGCCTTCGGCAAGCTGCAGGGCCTGATCAAAAAATCCTTCCGCTTCCAGGGCCAGAACTTCGTCAACCTGGGCTTGCTGGTCGTCACCGTGCTGATCGGCATCGGCATTATCGGTGGTGACGCCGGCGGCTTCACTATTTTCCTGTTCTTCGTGCTCGCGCTGATCATCGGCGTGACCATGACGCTGCCGATCGGCGGCGCGGACATGCCGGTGGTCATCTCCCTGTACAACGCGCTGACCGGCCTGGCGGTCGGCTTCGAGGGTTTCGTGCTGGGCAATGCTGCGATGATCATCGCCGGCACCGTGGTCGGCTCCGCCGGTTCACTGCTGACGCAGCTGATGGCCAAAGCCATGAACCGTTCGCTGGCCAACGTGCTGTTCGCCGGCTTCGGCGAGACCGCGGCCGAGAGTGGCGACGAAGTCACCGGCAGCATGAAGCCGATCGAGGCCACGGACGTCGGCGTGATGATGGCCTTCGCCGAGAAAGTCCTGATCGTGCCCGGCTACGGTATGGCCGTCGCCCAGGCCCAGCACAAGGTCTGGGAGCTTTGCCAGCTGCTGATCGACCGGGGCGTTACCGTCAAGTTCGCCATTCACCCGGTCGCCGGGCGCATGCCCGGACACATGAACGTACTGCTGGCCGAAGCCGGCGTGCCCTACGACCTGATCTATGACGAAGACGAGATCAACGCCGAATTCGAGACCACCGACGTGGCGCTGGTCATCGGTGCCAACGACGTGGTCAATCCGGTCGCACGCTCGGACCCGTCCAGCCCGATCTTCGGCATGCCGATTCTCAACGCCGACAAGGCGAAGAACTGCATCGTGATCAAGCGTGGCAAGGGCGCGGGCTTCTCAGGCATCGAGAATGCGCTGTTCTTCCTCGACAACACGCGCATGCTCTACGGTGACGGCCAGGCCATGGCGTCCGAGCTGATTCAGGCGGTAAAGGAACTCTGATCGTTCGCGACTAGCGGCCGCTGCCGTTCTTGCGCGGCCGCCTCATCAGGCAATATAACGAGCCGGATGCGGCGCGGTTTACCCGCGGGTGCGTATTCGTCGCAGGGTTTATTCACACCAGACCCAGATTCGTCTTGAGTTTAGCGCTCATTCGCTTATCGCAATGTAGCAAAGAAGCACAAGTGCCTGTTTTAGTTAAAAAAATAATTATCGGTCAAGTTTTGACCAATCTGTCACAAAACGCTTGGCCACGCGCCCTGCGAGCGCTTTGACCCACGCTTTCCACAGACTTATCCACAGCTTCTGTGGAAAACACGGCCGTCGTGGCCACTGATCTCGAGACCATCCTGAGGGTGGCGGTCGACGCACCGCTGATGCGCCTGTTCGACTACCTGCCGCCGCGGGGCAGCGGGCCGGAGCCTGCTCCCGGACAGCGCGTGCACGTGCCCTTCGGCCGCGGCCAGCGGGTCGGCGTAATCGCGTCGCTCGCCAGCGAGTCGGCAGTTCCGGCGGAGAAACTGCGGCACGCACAGGCGATCATCGATTCCGAACCACTGCTTGATGAGTCGCTGCGCGAACTGCTGGACTGGACCGCAGGTTATTACCAGCATCCGGTCGGCGAGGTCTATGCCACCGCGCTGCCGAAACTGCTGCGCCTGGGCCGTGACACCGCCGAGCCGGAGCAGCGCTGGTTCGCGACGTCCGCCGGCAGCGACATCGATCTCGACGCGCTGACGCGACGTGCGCCGGTGCAGGCGCGGATACTCGCGGCGATCAGGCAGGCCGGGAACGGGCTGGCGGCCGGCGATCTCGAGCTGGCGCGCGACAGCTGGCGGCGCGGCATCGTCGCGCTGGAAGAAAAATGCCTGGTCGAGAGCCGCGCGGTCGCGGCGCCGGAGAACGAACCGCTGCCCGGACCGGAACTGAATGCGGCGCAAAGCGAAGCGGTCCGCGCGATCCGCGCGACTGACGGTTTTGCGGTCAGCCTGCTCGAAGGCGTTACCGGCAGCGGCAAGACCGAGGTGTATCTGGCCTGTATCCGGGAGTTCGCCGAACGCGGCCTGCAAAGCCTGGTGCTGGTGCCGGAAATCGGCCTGACACCCCAATTGGTGCAGCGCTTCAGGCAACGTCTCGGTGTGCCGATGGCCCTGCTGCACTCCGGGCTGAGTGACAGCGAACGGCTGAATGCCTGGTGCCGGGCGGCCGACGGCTCCGCACCGGTGATCATCGGCACGCGCTCGGCGGTATTCGCGCCGCTGCCGAAACCCGGCCTGATAGTGGTGGACGAAGAACACGACGCGTCGCTCAAGCAGCAGGACGGGCTGCGCTACTCGGCGCGCGACCTGGCAGTCTGGCGGGCACGGCAACTGAACATACCGGTCGTGCTGGGATCGGCGACGCCGGCGCTGGAAAGCCTGGAGAACGCGCGCTCCGGCCGCTACCGCTTGCTCGAACTGCCGGAGCGCCCGGGCAGGGCACAGGCGCCCGAGGTTCGGTTGATAGACCTGCGACAGCGGCCGGCAACCGACGGGCTCAGCGGGCCGCTGTTAGATGCAATCGAGCGCCACCTGCGCGCCGACGGCCAGGTACTGATCTACCTGAACCGCCGGGGTTTTGCGCCGGTGCTGATGTGTACCGGCTGCGGCCAGGTCACGGAGTGCCGGCGCTGTGATGCGCGCATGGTGTATCACATGCGGCGCGCGCAGATCGTCTGCCATCACTGCGGCAGCGAACGGCCGGCCCCGCAACACTGTGAGCACTGCGGCGAGTCGCTCACGCCGGTGGGCCAGGGTACCGAGCGGCTCGAGGCGGCGCTGGCCCAGCGCTTTCCCGACTATCCGCTGGTGCGTATCGATCGTGACACCACGCGTCGCCGGGGCGAAATCGAACGCCGGCTGGAACTGGTCCGCAGCGGTGAGGCGCGACTGCTGCTCGGCACCCAGATGCTCACCAAGGGCCATGATTTTCCGAACGTGACCCTGGTCGGCGTGGTCGATGCCGACCAGGGCCTGTTCGGTACAGACTTTCGCAGCAGCGAGCGCATGGCGCAGTCTTTCGTACAGGTTTCGGGCCGGGCCGGCCGCGCGGAGCGGCCGGGTGAGGTGTTCATTCAGACACTGTTTCCCGATCACCCGCTGCTCACGCGCCTGGTGCGCGACGGCTATCACGCCTTCGCGCTCGACGCACTGGACGCGCGGCGCGACAGCCAGTGGCCGCCATTCGCCTATCTCGCGCTGCTGCGCGCCGAAGCCGCCCGGCGGGAAATGGTGTTCGAGTTCCTCGAGGAGGCCCGCGTCGCGGGCGCCGGTCTGCTGCCCCGGGGCGTCGAACTGCTGGGTCCGGCGCCGGCACCGATGGAGCGTCGTGCCGGTCGGTACCGGGGCCAGCTGCTGGTGCGAAGCGCTCAGCGCGCCGGCCTGCAGCGCTTTCTCACGGGCTGGCGGGCAGCGTTCGAGCCAGTGCGCAGCGCCCGGCGTGTGCGCTGGTCGCTGGATGTGGATCCGAGCGAACTCGTCTAGCAAGCGCATACAGATAGGCCTGTTCCCGAACGGAATGCGGGCTAGAATTCGCGTTTTCCCAATCCCTCCGATCGTGAAACAACACCTCCAGCAACTGCTGGCCGACGCCCTGAAGGCGCTCCCGGCCAGCGCCGAGCATCCCGACCTCCTCGACCGGCTGCCCGAACTGGAGCGCACCCGGGATCGGCGCCACGGCGACTTCGCCAGCAACCTCGCAATGCAGCTCGCCAAGCCGCTGCGGCGCAAACCGCGCGATATCGCCGAAGACCTGATCGGCGCGCTGCCGGCCTCCGACGCGGTCGCCGATGTCGAGATCGCCGGCCCGGGCTTCATCAACTTCCGCCTGGCACCGTCGGCCTTCAACGCGGAGCTGGCCAGGATTCACGAACGCGGCGAGACCTACGGCTACAGCAAGGTCGGCGCCGGGCGCCGGATGCTGGTGGAGTTCGTGTCGGCCAACCCGACCGGCCCGCTGCACGTCGGCCATGGCCGTCACGCAGCCTACGGCGCCACGGTAGCGAACCTGCTGGCCGCTACCGGCCACGCGGTGCACCGCGAGTACTACGTCAATGACGCGGGCCGGCAGATGGACATCCTGGCGTTGAGCCTGTGGCTGCGCATGTACGAGCTGCAGGGCAGGGACATCGAATTTCCGCGTGGCGCCTACCAGGGCGACTACATCATCGACATCGCGCGCGCGACGCTGGACGACAACGGCACGGCGCTGCTGCCCGATCCCGCCGGCCTGTTCGACGAACTGCCGCAGGACGAAGACGAGACCAAGGACGCACGCCTGGACGCTCTGATTGCCCGCGCGCGGGAACGACTCGGCGAGGACGGTTTCCGACGTCTGCTGCGCATTGCGGCCGATGCCATACTGTCGGACATCCGCGAGGACCTGGCCGAGTTCGGCGTGGTCTACGACGAGTGGTTCTCGGAACAGAGCCTGGTCGATTCCGGCGCCCTGCAGCGCGCCCTCGATCGCGTGAACGAATCCGGCCACACCTACGTCGAGGACGGCGCGACCTGGTTCCGGGCCACCGAGTTCGGCGACGAGAAAGACCGCGTCGTGGTGCGCGACAACGGCCGCAGTACCTATTTCGCGTCGGACATCGCCTATCACCTGCACAAACGCGAACGCGGCTTCGACACCCTGGTCGACATCCTCGGCGCCGACCACCACGGTTACGTCGCGCGCGTGCGCGCCGGGCTGGCGGCCACCGGTGAGCCGCCCGAAGCCCTGGAAGTCGATCTCGTACAGTTCGTCGTGCTCTATCGCGGCCAGGAAAAAGTTCAGATGTCGACGCGCTCCGGCGACTTCGTCACGCTGCGCCAGCTGCGCGAGGAAGTCGGCGACGATGCGGCGCGGTTCTTTTTCGTATCACGCTCCAACGAACAGCACCTGGACTTCGATCTTGAGCTGGCCAAGTCGCAGTCCAACGACAACCCCGTTTATTACATCCAGTATGCGCACGCGCGCGTATGCAGCGTCATGCGCGAGCTGGACGCACGTGGGCTGAGCTTCGATGCTGATGCAGCGGCACGGCATCTCGACCGGCTGACCGAGGAGCACGAGCAGAATCTCGTGCAGACGCTCTGCCGTTACCCGGAGATCGTCGAGCTGGCGGCCCGGCAGCGCGCACCGCAGCACATCGTGCATTACCTGCGCGAGCTCGCCCATGACCTGCACACCTACTACAACGCGCACCGTTTCATCGTCGATGACGATGCGCTGCGCCAGGCGCGGCTGATGCTGATCCTGGCGACCCGGCAGGTGCTGCGCAACGGCCTGTCGCTTCTCGGCGTGTCGGCGCCGGCATCGATGTAATCCGATACTGATGACATACCGTATCAACGGAGTCCGATATTGATGAAATCCGGAATCGATCTAATTCGGACATTGATGTAATCCCGGATATGGCCAAGAAGAAGCGGCGAACGACAAAAAAGCGCAGCCGGTCGCGCGGCGCAGCGGACCCGCTGCCGGGCTGGCTGTGGATGCTGTTCGGGCTGGCGGTCGGGCTGGCGGTCGCCGCGGCAATCTACATCAACGACCGCAGTCCGCAGGGTCCGGTGCCGGCGGTGACCCGCCCGGCGCCGCCAGCGCCGCCGAAACCCGGGCCGAAGGCCGCCGAACCTGCCGAGGAGCGCTTCCAGTTCTACGACATGCTGCCGTCCTTCGAGGTGGTGATTCCCGAGGAAGATCTCGAAGCACGCCCCGACGTCGCAGACGATCCGGTCAGCCGGCCGGGTCCCTACGTGCTGCAGGCCGGTTCGTTTTCGAGCCACGAGGACGCCGACCGGATGAAGGCCCGGCTCGCGCTGCTCGGGATCGTGTCGAAAATCCAGAAGGTCAGCATCGACGACAAGACCTTCCACCGCGTGCGCGTCGGGCCGGTAGCCGACCTCGATGCGCTGAACCGCATGCGCGGCCAGCTGCGCGATGCGCGCATCGAAGTTATGGTGATTCGCGTTGCGGACTGACCTGTCAGTCGTGCCCGGGCTCGCACTGTTGCTGGCCGCCTGCAGCGCACCACCGCCGCCGCCTCTGGCGCCGGTAGAAGAACCGGTGCAGGCAGCGCCGCTGCCGCCGCCGCCGCCGAGCCCGGAAGAACTCGCCGCACAGCGCCGTGCGCAGCTGGCCTGCGTGGAAATCGACCTGGCCGCGGTCGGCGACATCATGCTCGGCACCGACTTCCCTCAACCGCGACTGCCGGAGGACGACGGACGCGGCCAGCTCAGCGACGCAGCGCCATTGCTTGCCGCCACCGACGTCGCGTTCGGCAACGTCGAGGGCGTACTGATGGACGGCGGTGAACCGGTCAAGCAATGCAAGGACCCGTCCGCCTGTTACCTGTTCCGCTCACCGGCGCGCTTCGCCGGCACGCTCGCCGATGCCGGCTTCACGGTCGTGAGCCTGGCCAATAATCACGCCCGTGACTTCGGCGAAGCGGGTCGCGATGCGAGCATGGCCGCGCTGGTGGCCGCCGGAATCCGGCATTCGGGTCGCGAGGGCGATATCGCGAGCTGGACCGTCGGCGATGTGCGCATCGCGCTGATCGCCTTCGCGCCGTTCAGCGGCTCCTGGCCGATGCTGGATACGGAACTGGCCACGAACACGGTTGCCGAACTGGCCGGCAAGCACGACATCGTCATCGTGTCGTTCCACGGCGGCGCCGAGGGCGCGGATGCCGAGCGCATCCCGTTCACCACCGAAACCTATTACGGCGAGGATCGCGGCGACGTGGTGCGCTTCTCGCGCGCGGTCGTCGACGCCGGTGCCGACCTGGTCATCGGCCATGGACCGCACGTGCCCAGGGCGATGGAGCTCTACCAGGGGCGGCTGGTTGCCTACAGCCTGGGCAATTTCGCGACCTGGTGGGGCATCAGCGTGACCGGCGCCAAGGGCTATGCGCCGCTGCTGCGCGCGCGCGTCGACGGCAACGGCGCACTGCTGGCAGGCGACATCGTGTCGATGCAGCAGCTTAGGCCCGACGGGCCGCGCCTGGACCCGGAGCAGAACGCCTGGCAGATGATCGCGCGACTCACGCGCCAGGATTTTCCGTCCTCCGGGCTGCGCCTGGACACCGACGGCGGCTTCGCGCCGCTCACTGCGACAACGCGGAGCTGTTCTCCATGACCCGGCCGCTGCTGCAGGCCTATCCGGCACTGGCTGCCGCGCTGCCCATGATCGAGCTGGCGGAGCTGCCGACTCCGCTCGAGCGGGCTGCCGATGCCGAAGGCGGGTTCTGTGCCGGCGAACTGTGGATCAAGCGCGACGATCTGTCGGGAGAACGCTACGGCGGCAACAAGGTCCGCAAGCTGGAATTCCTGCTGGCCGACGCGCAGGCCCGCGGCTGTGACGCGGTACTGACCTATGGTGCGGTCGGCTCGAACCACGCGCTGGCCACCGCCATTTATGCGCATCAGCTCGGGCTCAAGTGTTATGCGGTGCTGACGCCGCAGCCGCCGACCGCGAAAGTTGCGCGCACCCTGCGCTACCAGATGCAGCTCGGCACCCGGCTGCACAGCGCAGCCAACCTGCAGGAAATCCGGAAGGTGACGGACGAGATACTGGACGACCATCCGACCGGTAAAGAGCGCGTATACCAGATTCCGTTTGGCGGCTCGTCGTGGCTGGGCACCGTCGGTTTCGTCAACGCTGCTCTCGAACTAGCCGCACAGATCGGCGACCGACCGCCGCCCGACTTCGTCTACGCGGCGACCGGCACCATGGGTACGACGATCGGCCTGGCCATCGGCTTCCGACTGCTCGGCTGGCCGACTAAAGTCATGGGCGTACGGGTGGTACCGCAACCGATCATGACGCCGGAGTACTTTGAAAGCTTGTGGCAGGAAACCAGCGAGGAGCTCTCGGCCCGCGACGCGTCGATTCCGATACTCGTCAACCCGTTCGACAACGTCGTCGGGCGTGACGGTTTCCTCGGCGAAGGCTATGCGATCCCGACTGAGGCCACGCGTGAAGCCGTGCGGCTGGCAGACGCGCTCATCGGCATCGAACTGGAAACCACCTATACCGGCAAGGCCATGGCCGCGCTGATCCACGACGGCCGCACGGGCGACCTGGCGAACCGGCGCACGGTGTTCTGGCAGACCTACAACTCGCGGCCCTACCCGGACCTCGGCAGTGTGGCGACGGAACTGGAACCGGAGCTCGAGGCCTACCTCGGCGACTGATTCACGCCCGCTCTCAGTCGCGCCTAGTCGTGGGCGATTTGCTTCTCGGTAAAGAGGTAGTCCTTCAGCTCCTTATCGAAACTGGGGTCGCGCCGACGTATCCATTCGAGGACCATCGCTGCATGTTCTTTTTCCTCGTCGCGATTGTGCGCGAGGA
>CBFCXA010000020.1:0-14514 GCA_965601985.1 uncultured Chromatiales bacterium
GGGTAGCTATATACGGACGGGATAACCGCTGAAAGCATCTAAGCGGGAAGCCCCCCCTGAGATTAGATTTCCCTGGGGACTCGATCCCCCTGAAGGGCCCTTGAAGACTACAAGGTTGATAGGCTGGGTGTGGAAGTTCAGTAATGGATGAAGCTAACCAGTACTAATTGCCCGTGCGGCTTGGCCATATAAACTCAAATAACTTGTCTGCGAATGCAGTCAATACGTCAAAACACAAAATCCAGATTGGGCGTTGTTTCTCCGATTCAACGCCCGACCGATTAGCTTTGCCTGGCGGCCATAGCGGGCGGGAACCACCCGATCCCATTCCGAACTCGGAAGTGAAAACGCCCAGCGCCGATGGTAGTGTGGGGTCTCCCCATGTGAGAGTAGGTCACCGCCAGGCTTCTAAATAAAAGCCCCTGCAGTCGTAAGGCTGCAGGGGCTTTCTGTTTCCGATTTGAAACATTGGTCTGCGAGCATTGCCCGTGTGACCATTCGCGCAGTTACACCCACGGCGCAGCGATCCGTGTCAGAACTCACTCCGGCGCAGCGGCTGCATTTTCTCGTTACCAATCGTATTCCGCGTCGCTGGGCGACGCTGTTCATCGGCTGGTTCAGCAAGATTGAAAACCCGGTAATCAGCCGACTGTCGATCTGGGTCTGGCAGCGCTTTGCCGACGACCTGCGGCTGGAGGAGGCCGAGAAGACCTCCTTCAAGAGCATGCACGACTGTTTCACCCGACGTTTGAAGGCAGGCGCACGTAGTTTCGATCCTGATCCGTCCGTTGTTGCGAGCCCCTGCGATGCGGTAGTCGGCGCGCATGGACGCATCGATGAAGAAACCGTCTACCAGGCAAAGGGTTACCCTTATACACTGACCGAGTTACTTTCAGAACGGGGTCTGATCGATCGCTATCGCAACGGCAGCTATGTGACGCTGCGTCTGAAATCGAGCATGTACCATCGTTTCCACGCGCCCTGCGATGGACGGGTCGAGGCGCTGACCTACGTGTCGGGCGACGCCTGGAATGTCGACCCGATCACCCTGCGCTGCATTGAAAAGCTCTTCTGCAGGAATGAGCGAGCCGTCGTCGAGATGCGCCTCGATTCCGGGGAGACCCTGCTGCTGGTCCCGGTCGCCGCCGTGCTGGTCGCGAGCATGCAGTTCACTTTCCTCGATTACCCGCTGGACCTGCGCTATGCCGGACCCAGGCGGATCGCCTGCGATGCACGGTTTCAGAAAGGCGATGAAATGGGTTTTTTCCAGCATGGCTCGACCATCCTGGTCTTCGCACCGACCGGGTTTCAGTTATGTGACGATACGCGCGAAGGCGAAATCATCCGGGCCGGCAAAGGCTTGCTGCAGCGGACTGCTCGCCTTTCAACAGCAGTGTAATCCCGTTTCTGGGTGTTGCCGTTAACATCTTGTCAGATTTCCGGAAAACGCCATCGCCCTGTCACGGAACTGCAGTTTTTTGACGCTAGCCTGCGCGCGTTGTTGTTGCGGCTGTTCATTACCGAAAGGTTACCTGCCGCTATTCCATGGGCTTTTTCTCAAGAGGCTAGCTGCCGTGAAATTCCGGGAAGAATTGAAGCAACAGCGTTGGGACGACCATCGCTACTATCACCATAGCCGCATCAATCAGTCGCTGCATCTGTTCAGTTCGATCAGTTTCATGAGTGCCTACGGCATCATGCTGATCAGCCCGCAGCTCGCGGCGATCATCGGCTGGATACTTGCGATGTGGTCCCGTCAGATTGGCCACTTCTTCTTTGAACCCAAGAGCTACGACGAAGTAAATCGTGCCAGTCATGAGCACAAGGAAGGCATCAAGGTCGGGTACAACCTGCGCCGCAAGGTGGTCCTCATGGGGCTTTGGGCCGTTATCCCGGTAGTGCTGTGGCTGAATCCGACATTCTTTGGTTTGTTCGAGCGACACGCGACCTTAGTCGACTTCGGCCAGAATCTCGCCATTCTCTGGCTCGTGCTTGGAGTTGGCGGCCTGCTGTTTCGTACCGTGCAGCTGTTTTTCATCTCCGGCGTGCAGACAGGGCTGGTCTGGGCGACCAAAATTCTCACCGACCCATTTAATGACTTCCGCACCTACCTTAAGGCGCCGCTGTATCTGCTGCGGGGCGAGTTGATCGACCCGATGTACGACGTGCAACAGGAGCAGCAATCGCGTGCGGATGCGCAGAACAGCTACGCCTGATCCGTTGCCAGCGGCCGATCCGGCACAGGCTTCCTGCCGGTAACAGCAGCGATTAGTTCCTTCAGCACCTGTCGCTTGATATCGCGGTTGTTCAGAGTCGACGCGCCCCACCACCAGCCGTCGGCCCTCATCGCTTCGGCTGCCTTCAGGATGCGGTCGGCTACGGCCTGAAAGTCTTCGTCCGTATAGTTGTGGCTGAAAATGAATCGGCCGGTCCCTGTCCAGGCCAGCGCTAGCCCCTCCGCGCGAAGGTAGTACTGAAGCAGCCAGTTATAGCGGCTTGGCTGCGTGTAGGTAACCGTGCAGACTGAAACCATGTTGCACAGGCGAATTGGTAGTCCGCGTTCCTCGAGCCGGTCGTTCAGATTTGCAATGCGCTCATCCCAGCACTGGTCCAGCGACTCGTAGCTGGCGCGGATCTCGGCGCTGTCGAGACGTTCCAGAAACTCGTGCATCGCGCCCATCACGTACGGGTGCGAATTAAAAGTGCCGCGCGCAAAGCAGATATCACTGGGCCGGTCTTCACGGTAACGCTTCATCAGGTCGGCTCGGCCGCAGACCACGCCCACCGGCAGGCCCCCGCCGAGCGTCTTGCCGTAGGTCACCATATCGGCCCGCACGCCGAAGTACTCCTGCGCGCCGCCCGGTGCAAGCCGGAAGCCGAGGAACACCTCGTCGAAAATCAGCACGATGCCACGTTCCGTGCAGACCTGGCGCAGGCGCTTCAGCCACTCGGTATAGGCGGAGCGATCGTAGTGTGCCGACCGGTCGCTGGCGATCAGCATCGCATCGCCCTGCGCTCCTGAATTGGGATGCATGGCCTGTAGCGGGTTCACGAGCACGCAGGCGATATCGTTGCGCGTCCGCAGAACTTTCAGCGTCGCTTCACTCATTTCGCTTAGGGTGAACACGTCACGTGTGACGCGGTTGTTGCCGATTCCCGTTTGAACGCCGTCCCACCAGCCGTGATACGCGCCGCAGAACTGGACCAGTCGCGGCCGGCCGGTGTGATAGCGCGCCAGTCGGACTGCCTGCATTACCGCTTCGGTACCCGACATGTGGAACGAAACCTCGTCGAGCTGGGAGATTTCCCGCAGTCGCCTGACGTTGGATTCGATCAGCGGGTGATAGGGTCCGAGGACCGGCCCGAGCTCGCGCACGCGATCTGCGCCCGCGTCGATACACTGTTTGTAGAAGTCGTAGCCGAACAGGTTCACGCCGTATGAGCCCGACAGGTCATAGGCCCAGTTGCCATCGAGGTCCTGGATCCGCACGCCGTCGCTGGCCTGCGCTGCAGTGCCCAGCCGGAACTTCTGCATCACCTCCCGGCGGAACTGGAAAGGCACGCGATAGGCATTCACGAACTGCACATCGGCGAGCAGCGGTTGCAGCTTCTCGGCGAAGGCGCGAGATCGCTGCCCGCTGGCCTCGAACTGCCCGGCAAGTCTGTCCATGCCGGCACGACGCTGCTCCACGACTTCCGCCGGTGCGCCGTCACAGGCATAGAACTGGTCCTGCGTGTATTCGTAGTACGGCAGCAGCCGCGCGAGCAGGCGCGATATCTTCACATGGCCGCGCAGGGACGGATGCTTGGCGCGCGACAGCTGCAGGCGGCGGGCCGCCTTGATCAAAAGCCACGCCGCCAGTGCTGCGCCCAGCAAATAGCTCAGGTTCAATTCATTCAAAGGAGGTCCCCGGACTCGAGCCGGTCAGCCAACGCCGGCAGGGCGCCAGGCTTTAGCAGGCTATTGGACAAACAACTGGAACATATACGGCAGATAACAGCATGAATTTGTTACGAGAATATTCACGCTGACCCGGACTGCCGAAATCGCGCCCGGACCGGGCCTTTGAAGGCGCCCGGCCCGATCGGCGTGCCGCGCCACGGTTTCGACCGCGTACTTTCCATCTACAATCGACGTGAGGATGGCTGGCGGCAGTCGCTGTATGCGCAGGGTGCGAGTACTTACGCCCGGCGCATGGCCGAGAAACTGGTCAAGCCCCACTGGGATGAGTTCTATCAGGACGTGAAGTCACGCGATATTCGTGACCCGAGGCTAAAGTAGGACGGCAGAAAAGCCGTGGGGCAGAAATGGAACTGGAAGAATTCATGCAGGGCCTGGAGAAACGAAACCCGGACGAGCCGGAGTTCCACCAGGCTGTTCGCGAAGTCGCGCACGATCTGATTCCTTTCATCAACGAGCGCCCGAAATTCGCCGAGGCCAGGATCCTGGAGCGGCTTACCGAGCCCGACCGTATCGTTACCTTTCGCGTGGTCTGGGAAGACGACGAGCACAATGTGCGCGTAAATCGCGGTCACCGCGTGCAGTTCAACAAGGCAATCGGGCCTTACAAGGGCGGGCTGCGCTTCGATCCCTCGGTTACGGTCAATATTCTCAAGTTCCTCGGTTTCGAGCAGACCTTCAAGAACAGCCTGACCGGGCTGCCGATGGGCAGCGCCAAGGGCGGCGCGAATTTCAATCCGCGCGGCAAGTCCGACCGGGAAGTCATGCGCTTCTGCCAGGCATACATGACCGAGCTGGCCCGGCACATCGGCGAGAATACCGATATCCCGGCCGGCGACATCGGCGTCGGCGCCCGCGAAATCGGCTACCTGTTCGGTCAGTACAAGCGAATGCAGAACCTGTTCACCGGCGTGATGACCGGCAAGGGTCTGGATTACGGCGGCAGCGAGATACGTACCGAGGCGACCGGTTACGGCTGCGTTTATTTCGCGGCCGAGATGCTGGCGCATGCGGGCGACAGCCTGGAGGGCAAGCGCTGCCTGGTCTCCGGATCAGGTAACGTCGCGCAATATGCGGCCCGCAAGCTGGTCGACCTCGATGCGCAGGTTGTGACGCTGTCTGATCGCGCCGGTGTGCTTTTTGCGCCGGACGGACTGAGCTGCGAACAGCTGGCGGAGGTCACGCGTTACAAGACTGATGAGCATCGCAGCCTCGGGGAGTTCGCCGACGACCAGGGCCTCGAATTTCATCGCGGCGGCAAGGCCTGGAATTTTGCCGGGCAGCTGGCCTTTCCCTGCGCGACCCAGAACGAGCTGGATGTCGACGATGTCAGGAAACTGGTCGACAATGGCTGCCGGCTGGTCTGCGAAGGCGCGAACATGCCGACCACGGCCGACGCGATCGAGCTGATCCACGAACACGGCCTGCTCTACGGCCCGGGCAAGGCGGCCAACGCGGGTGGCGTCGCCGTGTCGGGGCTGGAGATGTCACAGAATTCGATGCGCTACTTTCTCGGCCGCGAGGCCATCGACGAGCGACTGCAGGAGATCATGAAGAATATTCATCGCCGCTGCGTCGAGTTCGGGGCAGAGGAAGGCCGTGTCAACTATTCGAAAGGCGCGAATCTTGCGGGCTTCATCAAGGTGGCCAACGCGATGCTGGCCTATGGCGTAGTCTAGGCGCCGGCTTTCGCGTCCTGCGCAGCAAGACTTGCGCGATAAGGCGCGAGGCCCGCGCTCAGCAGCAACAGCCCCAGCACCGAAGACACCAGCCCTACGCTGAGCAGCGAGTAGGGCAGCGCCGCATCGTCCTGGAAGACGTAATCGGTCACGAATGCGGTCGCGACCGGCCCGAAACCGATACCAGCCAGGTTGACCACGAACAGGTACATCGCGGAGATCTGCGCGCGCATGCGCGGCGGCGAGACGATCTGCAGCGCCGCGGCCGCGCCCGCCCAGGGTACGCTGACAAAGAACATCAGCGGGCAGAACGCAATCAGCGCCAGCGTCAGCGTCGGCATCAGGGGGGCGATCACGATGCACGGGATCAGCGCGACTGCGGCGATGCGGCCGGTGCGCATCGTCGCGTCCGGGCGCCCCTTGCTGGTGAGCCAGTCGGCATACCAGCCGCCGGAGAGAATTCCCGCGGTGGCGAACACCAGCACGATGCCCCCCAGATACAGTCCGGCCTCGCCACCGGTGAGCCCGAACTTGCGAATTAGCAGCGCGGGCGACCAGGCGAACAGGGAGTTATACAGCAGCGCCAGCGAACTGAAACCGAGGAAGTGGCAGGCAAAGGTCCGGCCATTGCTGGTGATGAAGCCGAAGACTTCCCGCAGCGGAATGGATTCCGGGCCGCCGGAGGTCGCGGGCCGCGGCGGCTCCTTGAGCAGGGCGGTCAGCAGCGCGATCAGCACGCCGGGCACGCCCACCGCAATCAGCGTGACCTGCCAGCCATACAGATCGCCGACCGCAGGCACGCTGTAGGTCGATGTGTCGCCGACCGCACTCACCACCGCGCCGCCGATGATGAAGGCGAGGCCGCCGCCGAGGAACACGCCGATGTTGTAGAAACTCAGCGCCCGGCTCAGCGTTTCGCGCGGAAACATGTCCGCGATCATCGAATAGGCGGCCGGCGACAGCGCCGCCTCGCCGACACCAACCGCGACGCGCGCGGTGAACAGCTGGGCGAAATTTCGCGCCAGGCCGCACAAGGCCGTCGCAATACTCCAGACCAGGATGCCGATAGTGATGATCCAGCGTCGGCTGTAACGATCTGCCGCGCGGGCGATCGGTATGCCGAGCGCGGTGTAGAACAGCGCGAAAGCCAGCCCATGCAGCAGACTGAACTGAAAGTCCGAGATCCCCAGGTCGCGGCGTATCGGCACCACCAGCAGCGACAGTATCGAGCGGTCGATGAAGGAGAACGTATAGGCCACCATCAGCACCGCGACCGCATACCAGGCAAGTCGCGGGCTCAGGGGCGCGGCGTCGGAGTGTCCGGTGGAAGTCATGGAATAGCGCCCCCAGTGCGCCGCGCGGCTTGCTCAGTCGGTATGGAACACCAGCAGGGCATTCGCTGGCGGCGGCAGGCGCAGCGTGAGTGTAGCCGATGTTTCCTTCAGCACCACGCAGCCGCTGTTGCCGATGCGCTCCCGGACCGGTTCCATTGCGCCGACCCGGATGGCAAGGCCGGCCAGCCCGATCGGGAGCGCTGGTCGCAGCGAGGACAGGTCGAGCAACTCGATGCTCGCATTACTCAGCAGGAACCTGCCGGCCTCAGCACTTAGTCCGCCAAGTGCGCGCTCCCAGCGTCGAGTGGCTTCGGCCAGCTGCGGTGTATTCACTATTACGCCGGTGACTCCCAGCGCGCCGTTCAGATGCGCCTGCACCGCGGGCTGGAACACCAGTTCGGGCGTCTGGTTGTCGACATGGCAGAGCAGCCCGTCCGGCAGCTCGTCGGCCGGCAGCATCCACCAGCGAAAACGGGCGTCGCCGTGACGGTCGCCGTACTCGATCCGGCGCCCGGCCTGTTGCAACTCGGATGGGTGCAGCCCGGCGGCCGTGCACTGCTGGCGGGCTGCGTCCAGGTCTGGGCTGCGCAGGGCGAGAATGTGCAGGCCCTGGTAACGGTCCAGGAATGGCTCCAGGTGATTGCCTGATGCCGGGTCGGGCACCGCGCTGAGTTCCACATAGGTATCGGCGAACACCAGGTGCGCGCTTACCTGCCCCAATGGCTCGAGTTGGCCGTGGTCGTTCAGGCGCTGCAGCTCACGGGGTGCGGTCGGGGCGAAGCCCAGCTGGCGGAACAGCGCGAGCAGCGGCTCGATCTGCCGCACGGCAATGCCCAGGTGGTCCAGCGCGGCGTTTTCGGTCACTTCAGGCTGTCTCCTCTCGGGTTGCGTGACGCAATGTGGTAATTTAGCGCCCGCGCAAACAAGGCTATCGGGGGATATATCGTGGATATTCGCAATTTCGCAACACTAACCGTGCTTGCGTCAGCCGGTTTCTTTACCACACTCGGCCTGGCCCAGGACCGTATCGAAGACGTCGTCGTCACGGCCGAGAAGCGCGAGGCCAGCCTGCAGGATACGGCCATTGCCATCACTGCGGTCAGCGGCGACAGTCTGCGCGCGCTGCAACTGGAGGAAATCCAGGACGTACTCCTGCGTACGCCGAGCGCCGCGTTCAGCCGCGCCGGCGGCGAAGGCCAGGTCTACATCCGCGGCGTCGGCGCCAACCTGCTCGGTATCGGCCAGGACTCCAGCGTCGCGATTCACCAGGACGGTGTCTATCTCGGCCGGCCCAATCTCACACTGAACCAGTTCCTCGACGTCGAGCGCGTCGAGATCCTGCGCGGTCCGCAGGGTACGCTGTATGGACGCAACGCGACCGCCGGCGTGGTCAACGTGATTTCCAAGATGCCGGGCGAAGAGTACGAAGGCTTCGTGTCCGGCTACTACGGGAATTTCAATCGCGCCGAGATCGAGACCGGCGTCGGCGGGCCGATCTCGGACACGCTCGGCTTCCGCGTCGCGGGCCGCTGGGCGCAGGATGACGGCTTTACCGACGATCTCGATCCGCGCGGCGGCGACACGATCGACGACATCAACATCTGGTCGCTGCGCGGCATCCTGGACTTCCAGCCAAGCGACGCTTTCGACGGCAACTTCATTCTCGAGTACGGCAAGTCCGACAACAATAACCGCAGCGTGCGTCGTCGCGATCGGCAGCACCTGTCGCAATTGGGCGACGGCCAGCCGGACACGGTCGGTGGCCTGCCGGCCTTTGCTTGCCCGGGTTGCCCGGCCGCACAGAACCCGGCGTTCAACGAGACCCGCAACGAGCTGGATACCTTCCACGAGTGGGACGTACTCGGCGCCACGCTGACCCTGAACTTCGACCTCGGCGGCGGCATTGACCTGGTATCCATCACCGGCTACCGCGAGTTCGAAGACGAGTTCAGCTTCAACACCGACGGCGCCGAGGCCTCGGTGACCAATACGCAGTACGCGCGCAGTTCCGACCAGATAACCCAGGAACTGCGGCTGTCTGGAAGCAACGGTGGCTTCAACTGGCTGATCGGTGGCTTCCTGATGCGCGAAGACAAGACCGAGAACCTCGGCCTCCCGGCCGCCAAGTTCGGTGGCTCGTTCAATATCTTTGCGGTCAACGACACGACCGCCTACGCGATCTTCGGCGAGGCCAACACGGCGCTTACCGACCAACTGGAGCTGGTGCTGGGTCTGCGCTGGAACAAGGAAGAGAAAAAGGACTGCTCCGCGGCCCAGTTCCTTGGCGGGCAGTTCGACGGCCTGAACAACCCGAATGCCGGTGCCGATCCCTGCGGCGGCGGCAACCGCGACGACAACTGGGAAGACTGGACACCGAAGATCGGTCTGAACTACCGGGTCAACGACGATGCGCTGGCCTACGCGTCCGTCACGCGCGGCTTCAAGTCCGGCGGCACCAACTCGCTGTCACCCGGCTCGACACCCTTCGATCCGGAAAGCCTGTGGAGCTACGAGATCGGCCTCAAGTCGGAGTTCTACGACGGCAAGATGCAGCTGAACCTCGCCGGTTTCTACTACGACTATACCGATCTGCAGGTATCGACTTTCGACGCGGACAGCGGTACGACTCGCATCGAGAATGCAGCCAGCGCAGAAGTGCTGGGTATCGAGGCGGAATTCTCCGCAATCCTAGTCGACGGTCTCGTGTTCAACTTCGGCGCCACCTGGCTGGATACCGAGTACAAGGATTTTGTTACCACGAACGGAAATATCCCCGGCACGGACCCAGCGCAGCCCAACGTCGTCGATCTGTCCGGCAACAATCTGATCAACGCCCCGGAACTGAAGATCGTTACCAACCTGCGCTATGACTGGAACATCGGCGACAACACGCTGTATGCCTTCGGTCAGTACACGTGGCAGGACGACATATTCCATTCGCAGTTCAACGAAGCGGCGGTAGGCCAGGCGGCCTACGGCCTGCTCGACCTGCGCGCCGGTTTCATCTTTGGTGCGGATGACCAGTTCGAGATCGCCGTTGTCGGCAAGAACCTGACCGACGAGGAGTTCTTCCAGAACTCTGTGCGCTTTACCTCGCTCAGCAATACCGCCACGGATCCCGGCCAGGTCGGCGCGGCGCTCGGCTACCCGGGCGAGGGCCGCAGCTACGGCGTGCAGCTGCGCTACGGCTTCTAGTCGGATGCAGCAGATCGACTTGCGGCCGGGTCTTCGCTGATGGCCCGGCCGCACATTCTCTTCATCCAGGCCCAGTGCCTGCCCTGGCAGCAGGGCCTGTACGCGCCCGGTCGCGACGATGTCGACATGAAACTGCTGAGCATCGACGAGGCCGGGACCGACGCGACCTGCATCGTTCGCTACCCGGCGGGATGGCGGCGGGATGCGCACTGGGTGAGCGCGCATGAGGAGTTCCTCGTGCTCGATGGTGCGATTGAAATCAACGGCCGGCGTTACGAAAGACACAGCTACGGTTTCCTGCCAGCCGGCATGGCGCGCGCGGGCGCATCCAGCGACGACGGCGCGGTTTTGCTGACCATGTTCTACGATCGGCCCGATACGCATGACGGCGCGCCGCCCGGCGATCTGTACGACGAGAAGTTGCTGGTCGAATATGTGAATCCGCTGGATATGGAATGGGATCCTGGCCTGGTCGATCCGCAGCTGTCCGCCGGCGTCGCGATTAAACCGCTGCGCGAAGACCCGTATACGAAAGAAGTGTCATTCCTGTACTGCTCGCCGCCGCACCGCGTGCCGCCGGGCATGGCCAAGCCCCAGTGGACGCATCCGATGGTCGAGGAGCTCTACTGCCTGGAGGGCGAATACGTCTGGGGCGACTGCGGGCGCATGGGTCCCGGCGGCTATTGCTGGTGGCGCGAGGGCGAGTATCACGGGCCGGCCGGCACCGATACCGGGTATCATCTGTTTGTGCGCACGATCAACGGTCCGCTGGTGAACACTTTCGATACGGAAAAGAAGCCGTTCACCTGGACACCCGAGTACCGGCCGGCACTGCCACCGGAACTCGAGCAGTACGCGCAGCCCTATGTGGCACCGAAGAACTACTAGACAATACGAAGCGCCCCGACCATGACCGACAAATACGCTGAATCGGGCTATTCGACCGAGCCGACCGGCTTCGGCACGCATCCCGCGGTGCTGGTGGTCGACCTGCAGGTCGCATTTACCGATCCGAAGTACCCGCTGGGCCGCCTGCCCATGGTTGATCAGGCCACCAACAACACCGCTGCGTTACTCGCGGTTGCGCGACGAAAGGGTCTACCGGTCGCCAAGTGCTACACCGCCTACGGCAGCCTAGCTGATATGCCGCGCTGGAAGGTTGCCGACGTGCGCGATCACTTCTATTACGGCGACCCGTCGAATGAGCTCGATCCGCGCGTGCACGATCCGGACTACGATTTCACCTTCGTGAAGAACGCGCCGTCGATTTTTTTCCTGACTCCGCTGATCACTTTCCTGGCCAAGCACCAGGTCGATACCACGATTGTCACCGGCTGTACCACCAGCGGCTGCGTTCGCGCATCGATCGTCGACGCGTTTTCCTATGGCTTCCGGGTCATCGTGCCGGAAGAGTGTACCGGGGATGCGGACGACGGGCCGCATCGCCAGAACCTGATCGACGTCGGCCGCCGCTACGCCGATGTGATGCGCATGGCGGACGTCATGTCGCACCTGGAGGGCCTGCCGGACAGGGAGAAACCCGTCGTCTGATCGAGCTCATGTTCAGGCGAACCAGGCAAAGAATCTCGGAGCTTCTCGGTGGCGGCCGCCAGCCGGGTCCGCTGGAGTCGTTAACCCCTGAAGACGTCGAGCTGCTGCGCCGGATACGCGCCGAGAATCTGACCTATCTGAGCGAGGAGAAACTGGCCAGTCTTGCCGCCTGCTGTCGCGACGCGGACGCAAGCGGCATGGAAGGCGCAGTGCTGGAGGCGGGTTGCGCGCTCGGTGGCTCGGCCATTCTGCTGGCGACCATCAAGAACCCGCAGCGGCCGCTGGCAGTCTATGACGTGTCTGGCATGATCCCGGCACCGTCGCAGGCAGACTCGCAGGACGTACACGAACGCTACCGGACTATCGTCGAGGGCAAGTCCGAGGGCCTGGGCGGCGACACGTACTACGGCTACCAGGAAGACCTCTACGACGTCGTGGCCGCGAACTTCGAGCGATTCGGCATCGATCGCGGAGAGCAGTCAGTATCCCTGGTCAAGGGGCTGGTGCAGGACACGCTGCACCCGGATGGCCCGGTCGCGCTCGCGCATATAGACGTCGACTGGTACGAGCCAGTGCTGGTCTGCCTGCAGCGCATCTTTCCCCGCCTGGCGCCGGGCGGGAGCATCGTGATCGACGATTATCACGACTGGGGCGGTTGCCGTAAGGCGACCGACGAGTATCTGCGCGACGTCGTCGGCCAGTTTCGACTCGATGATTCCGCCGGGTCACTGAAGGTGACGCGGGTCTCGACGTGACTTCGCGCTGAACGGCGCGCCGGCGATTACCGACGTCATGGAACAAGTCAGGCGACTGAGTGTCAGGGAGCTCCCGGTTACGTCCGAGCCCGGCCGCCGCCGACACAAGGCGCTGCTGCGCTATCCCCGCCAGCTGGTCCATCCGCACCAGACCCTGTTCTTCGAGCTGCAGGGTGAACACCTGCCGCCGCCGCCCGAGCGACACGACTACCTGGTGCTGGCGTTGTTGTTCTTCGCCATGCGGCACGCGACGGACCTGCATGTCGAAGGCCGCGTATCGCGCGAGTTACTGATCAACCTGGAGGAGTTCCAGCGCGCCTGGTGTGCCTGGCGTCCGGATGTCTATCGCCCGATACGTATCAGTTGCGACGAGGAGCTGGAGCCGGCTGCCCCGAGCCCCTGGCGTCGTGGTGTCGTCGCCCTGTCGGGCGGCGTGGACGGCACGTTCTCCATGCTCCAGCATCTTCCCGGGACGACGGCTCGCGATCGCTGCGAGCTGGTAACCGCAATGCTGGTGCATGGGCTCGATATCCCACTCGAGGCCGAGAGGGCATTCGAACTGGCCACTGAAAACGCGGCGGCAGTCACGGCGCAGGCGAATTTGCCGCTGGCGTTAGTGCGCACAGACTGGCGGCAGAACTTCTCGCTGGCCTGGGAGGACGATTTCTGCACTGGGCTCGCTGCCTGCCTCAACCTGTTCTCCGGGACTACCTCCTGCGGCCTGCTCGGGAGTGATGAAGACTACGCGCACCTCGCCTTTCCCTGGGGATCGAATGCGATCACCAATCCCATGATGAGTTCCGACCGCTTCCGGATCATCACGGTGGGCGGCGCCGCCGGCCGTAGTGCCAAGGTGGCCGAGATCGCTCGCCACGAGGGGATCGCCAAGCACCTGCGCGTCTGCTGGCGCGCGGCGGAGACCGGAAAGAACTGCGGCCGCTGCGAAAAGTGCGTGCGCACCAAGCTCAATTTCCTGGTGAACGGTGTCGAGCCGCCCGCGGCACTGGGTGCGGTGCCGGGCGTCCGTGACGTGCTGGCGCTGAGCGCTCAGTCGGCTACTGCAATCAGCTATCTGGTTGACGTACGCGATGCAGCGCGGAGCGGCAAGCTGTCGCCGGGCATGCGGCTGGCGGTCCAGGCCTGCCTGGCCAAGAACCGCCTGTTGCTGCCGTTCCGTGGCTGGCGCCCGGCGCTGCGGCGGGTGTTTCGCTGGTTCACACCCTGGCGGAAAAAGCGGCCTTAGTGGCTGCTGCGGACTGCTGCCCCGTCTACAGCCAGCGCAGCAATACCGTTCGGTCGATATTCTTGCGCACTGATTCGTGCTGGCGTTGCCGGTTGGCGGCCCAGAAAGACTCGTCCTTGGCTACCGCCTCGCGTGCCGGCTGATCGTCGCGCCGCTGCGCGATATCGCTGGGCATCCAGGTCTCGGGCTGCTGCTCGAGCAGCAGCGGATACGCGCCATAGGCCTTGAAGCGCTTGCCGTATATCGAATCGATCGGTTTGTCGTCGTAGGTGATCGAGCAGAGCTTTCTGCAGCCTTTTGCGGAAAGAATATAGGCATGTGTCGCGGCGAGTCGGCAGCGCACTACGTACGGCCAGGGGACCCGCCACATGCGCCCGACGATGCCGCCCAGGTAGAAGAGTTCCGGATTACGCCAGCTGAGAAAACCATTGATCGCCGCTATCTGACGCGCATCGTGCTGCTCCAGGCGGGCGTCGTCTTCGAGCATGAGTACGCGCCGGCAGCCGCGTTCCAGCGCCAGCGCGGCGCAGGCCTGGTGCGAGGTATAGCAGCCGCGCTCCGGGTTCCCACTGTCGCGATCGGCCAGAAAGAACTCGATATCCAGGCCCAGAGGCTCGAGCTCGGTTTGCAACTCCGCACGCCGGTCTTCGCGTTCACGCAGGCTGATGCAGAACGCTGCATCGACGTCGAGTTTCGCGTCCGCATCCACTTGCTCTTGTACCGTTGGTCCGCTTGTTTCGTCGGCGGCGGCGGCCGCATCTGGCATTATTCTTTCATGACCGATGAGCAGCGTCAC
>CBFCXA010000021.1:0-14469 GCA_965601985.1 uncultured Chromatiales bacterium
GCCTCGCCCAGCGCGTCCAGCGCCGCCGCCATTGTCTCGGCTGGCTGCGCCAGCATCGGCTGCACCGGCGACAGCGGCTCCAACCGGAAAGCCTCGAGACCTGCCGCAGCTTCACGCAATGCGGGTTCGGCAACCGCCGCAGCATCGCCGGCCAGCATCACGGCCCGACGCACATCGCGCTGGGGCAGACCGCTGGCTTCGGCCAACGCATCGACCAGCAGGCCTTCCAGCGCACCCTGGCGAAGTTCCCCGAGCATCAGGCGAAACAGAAAATCACGCTCATCCGGCGTCGCGCGTGCGAGCAGGTCGCAGAGCAGCGCCAGGCGTGCCTGCTTCGAGCCCTTGCCGCTGATACCGGCGAGCCGGGTGAACGCGTCATCGATTTCGCTCAGGCGCAGGGCGGGTGCTTCAAGCATGCAATCCGGCAAGTCCAGTTCCCGGAGCAGCGACGGGCCAAGACCAATCTTGCCCTGCGGCAGTCGCCCGCTCAGGTAACTCACGACCAGTGCAGCCTGCCCGGCCCCGGCCTCACGCAGGCAGTCGGCCAGCAGGCGCCGCTTCGCCAGCCTGCTGCGCGTCGCCGTCGCCTCTGCAGAAGCCCGGACCAGCGCCGACAGCGCCAGGTCGGTCACGTTTTCCATCCTGTTTTCACTCATTGAATTTCGACTGCCCGCCACGCCCGGATCCCGAAAGACTACGCCGGGATGCAGACGACCTGAATCCACGCCACGGGCCGGGGGCGAAGCCCGATGCATGACGTCAATAAACCGACCGAGCTTTTCCGTTGTCTGCTGACACGCGATTCCCGGCTTCACGAGCAGCCGGCCTGGCGCACCTGCGGGACTTCCTGCCACGCGCCGGCCGCGAGTACGCGAGCAGCCGCAATTACGACCATGGCCCGGGCGAGCAGACGAACGTATCGGGCCTGTCGCCCTACCTCCGGCATCGGCTGCTGACGGAAGAAGAGGTCATAACAGCGACGCTCGAGCAGCACAGCCCGCAGCAGGCAGAGAAATTCATCCACGAGGTGTTCTGGCGCACCTACTGGAAAGGCTGGCTGGAACTCAGGCCATCGGCCTGGCACGACTACCTGTCAGACCTGGATTCGGCCCTGGCTGACCTGGAACAGGATGCCGATCTCGCCAGACGTTATCGGGATGCGACATCCGCGCGCACCGGCATTGATTGTTTCGACGCGTGGGTGACGGAACTCTGCGACTCCGGCTACCTGCACAATCACAGTCGCATGTGGTTCGCGAGCATCTGGATATTTACGCTCGGGCTGCCGTGGCCGCTGGGCGCGGATTTTTTCATGCGCCAGCTGCTCGACGGCGACCCGGCATCGAACACGCTGTCCTGGCGATGGGTTGCGGGGCTGCAGACTCGCGGCAAACACTATCTTGCACGCGCCGAGAATATCCGCCGCTACACCGCTAACCGCTTTGATCCGCGGGACCAACTCAATGAAACGGCCAGCGCGCCGGACGCACCGGCGCATCCGTCAGCCGGTGACCCGCCGTCGATCCCACCGCCCGATTCTGCCGGTGACGTCGTGCTGTTGCTGACCGAGGATGATCTGCATCCGGAAAGTCTCGACCTGGGCGAGTCGCAGGTACGCGCGATTGCCGGGATGTTGTGTCCGGAAGAGCGCTCGCCGCAGGGCGTGTCCCGGAACGTAAAGACTTTCGTCGCCGACGCGATGACCGACTCGCTGTCCCGCGCCGCCGAGCATTTCAGAACCGATGCAGCGCCGACGATGGTCCCGGAGGATGCGTCGTCACTGATCGAGCTGCTGGCAGCAAGCGGCGCGACAACGGTGCTGCATGCCTATGCGCCGACCGGGTCGGTTCAGCAAAGGCTGGTCGAACTGAGCGCCGAACTGCAGCCACATGGCCTGCGGCTGATGCCGGTGCTGCGCGACTGGGATCGCCGATGCTGGCCGCAGGCGTGCCGCGGATTCTTTCCGTTTCGGCAGAAAATCCCGACCCTGCTGCCCACGTGAACAAGGGCGACCGGAGCCGCCTTCATTCATGCAATATTCAGGCGCGGGCGCCGGCGACCGCGGGTGTCTTGCTTACCTCGGCTGCAGCCCTCAGCGCAGCTTTGAACGCACGCCGCCGCCGGTGGAGAATCGCTTCGGTGTAGCCATTCGGCTGCCGCCGGCCGGCAAACACCAGTTCCAGCGCCGCCTGGTAACCATGGCTGGCAGACAGCTTCGCGGTCATTGGCTGGTAGCCGGGCACACCGCGATTCTGACTATCCACCAGGGCCGCCATCCGCGCGAAAGTCTTTTCGACCTGGTTGCGAGTCAGCAGGCCGGCATTCAGCCAGTTGGCAATGTGCTGACTGGAGATCCGCAAGGTTGCGCGGTCTTCCATCAGTTCATGGTTATGCAGGTCGGGCACCTTGGAGCAGCCGATGCCGAGTTCGACCCAGCGCACCACGTAGCCCAGGATGCCCTGCGCATTGTTCTCGAGCTCGCGCTGAATGGCTTCGGCACCCAGCCGTCGATCGCCGAGCATCGGCAGCCGCAGCAGCTGGTCGCGGTCGACGCCGGCTTCGGCCTGCAGGAACTGCTGCCGAGCGGCCACATCCACCTGGTGATAGTGCATCGCGTGCAGTGTCGCCGCGGTCGGCGACGGCACCCAGGCGGTGCTGGCGCCGGCGCGCGGATGTTCGATCTTCGCGGCCAGCATCGCCGACATTTCATCCGGCATGGCCCACATGCCTTTGCCGATCTGTCCGCGACCGCCGAGTCCGGCCTTGAGCGCAGCATCGACATTGCCGCGTTCGTAGGCGTCCATCCAGGGCTGAGACTTGATCTCGTTTTTCGGCAGCACCGCACCGGCCTTCATCGCGGTATGGATCTCATCGCCGGTGCGATCCAGGAAGCCGGTATTCACGAAGATCACGCGTCCAGCCGCGGCGCGCAGGCATTCGGCCAGGTTCACCGATGTCCGCCGTTCTTCGTCCATGATGCCCAGCTTCACCGTGCCATGCTGCAGCCCGAGCATGCGCTCTACGCAGCCGAACAGGCGATCGGTAAAGGCCACCTCTTCGGGACCGTGCAGCTTCGGCTTGACGACGTAAATCGAGCCGCAGCGACTGTTGGCCAGGCGGCTGTCACCGTCAATGTTCCGCTTGCCGGCCAGCACCGTGACCATGGCGTCGAGGAAAGCCTCGGGGATCGGCTCGCCGGCCGCCGTGGTCACCGCGTCGGTGTACATGTGCATACCGACGTTGCGCACCAGCTGCAGTGCGCGACCGGGCAGCGTGAACGTGTCGCCGCCCGGCGCACGATACTCATGGTCCTCGGCAAGTCGGCGTGTCTGCGCGCGGCCGTTCTTGGCAAACTGCGTTTCCAGGTCGCCACGCATCAGGCCAAGCCAGTTTCGATAGACCCGGGTCTTGTCTTCCGCATCCACTGCAGCCACCGAGTCTTCGCAATCCTGGATCGTGGTCAGGGCCGATTCCATCAGCACATCGCGCAAGCCGGCCGGATGAGCGGCGCCCACCGGATGACGCGGATCGATTTTGAGTTCGATGTGCAGGCCGTGGTGGCGGAACAGCATTGCCGATGGCGCCTCGGGAGCCCCGCGGAAGCCGACAAACGCGGAGGCATCGGCCAGTGCCGTTTCGCTGCAATCGGCCAGCTGCAATCGCAACTGTTGGCCGGTCTCTTTTTCCTTCAGCCGGTAGGCAATCACGTCTCGGTGCGAGCCATGCTCAAGCGGCAGGGCCTGGTCGAGGAACCCGGCCGCGAACTCGACCACGCGCGCGCCGCGCGCGGGATTGTAGATATCGCCGCGGGCGGCGCCATCCCGCTCGGGTATCACGTCGGTTCCATACAGCGCGTCGTAGAGGCTGCCCCAGCGGGCATTTGCCGCGTTCAGCGCGTAGCGGGCGTTATCGACCGGTACGACCAGCTGCGGACCGGCCAGCGACGCGATTTCGCGATCGACTTCGCCATTGTCGATCGCGACCGGACCGTGGTCCGGCGCCAGATAGCCGATATCGGTCAGAAACTCGCGCTGCGCGTCGGGGCCCGGTGTGGCCGGATACTGTTCGGCCAGCCAGTCATCGACCTGCGACTGCAGGCGGTCGCGCCGGCGCAGCAGCTCGGCATTCTCCTCGCCGTAACGATCGACCAGCGTTGCCAGGCCGGCCCAGAAGGTCACCGGCGACAGCCCGCTACCCGGGCAGAGTTCTTTGCGCACGAAGTCGTGCAGTTCCGGCTCGATTCGCAGCCAGCCTTCCTGGATCATCTTATTGCTCATATCGCTTCCCTCTGCGGCTGTGCGCTTGCTGCTCAGCCGGTGGCCTGGAACTGCTCGGTTTCGGTGCTGCCCGACATCGCGGTGGTCGAGCTCTCACCGGCCGAGATCACCGTCTGCACCTCGTCGAAGTACTGGGTGCCCACAAAGGCCTGGTGTTTCACGGCGCGGAAGCCTTCATCCTGCTTCTCGAACTCGCGATCCTGCATCTGCGAGTAGGCGAACATGCCGTTGTCGCGATAGGCCTGGGAGAGCTCGAACATCGACAGGTTCAGTGCGTGCCAGCCGGCCAGTGTGATGAACTGGTAGCGATAACCCATTTCGGCCAGCGACTCGCGGAAGCTACGCAGTTCCTGCTCATCGAGATTGGCGCGCCAGTTGAAGGACGGCGAGCAGTTGTAGGCCAGCAGCTTGCCCGGGAAGCGCGCGTGAATCGCTTCGGCAAAGCGTCGCGCTTCGTCGAGATTGGGCCGGGCCGTCTCACACCACAGCAGATCCGCGTAGGGTGCATAACTCAGGCCGCGGTCGATGGCCTGGTCCAGCCCGTCGCGTACTTCGTAGAAGCCGTCGCTGGACCGCTTGCCGGTCAGGAACTTGTGATCGCGCTCGTCATAGTCGGCCTGCAGCAGCCCTGCCGCATTGGCATCGGTACGCGCGATGATGACCGTCGGCACAGCCATCACGTCCGCGGCCAGGCGCGCCGAGATCAGCTTGTTGATAGCATCCTGCGTGGGAACCAGCACCTTGCCGCCCATGTGGCCGCATTTTTTGGCCGATGACAGCTGGTCTTCGAAATGCACCGCGGCTGCACCGGCGCGAATCATGCCCTTGGTCAGCTCGAACGCGTTCAGGTTGCCGCCGAAGCCCGCTTCGGCGTCGGCAATGATCGGTGCCATCCAGTCGATGGAGTGATCGCCGTTCATATGATGAATCTGGTCGGTACGCAGCAGCGCGTTATTGATGCGCTCGACCATCTTCGGCACCGAGTCGACCGGATACAGGCTCTGGTCCGGGTACATTTCACCGGCCGAATTGCCGTCGCCGGCCACCTGCCAGCCCGAGCAGTAAATCGCCTTCAGGCCGGCCTGCACTTCCTGCACCGCCTGGTTACCGGTCAGCGCACCCAGCGCAGATACCACCGGCTCGGAATTCACCATGCGCCAGAACTTCTCCGCGCCTTGGCGCGCGAGGCTGTGTTCGACGTGTATCGAGCCGCGCAGGCGGTCGACGTCAGCTGCCGAATAGCTGCGCTCGATGCCCTGCCAGCGCGGGCTCTCGGCCCATTCCTGCTCCATTTCGGCGATGTCTTGCTCTTTTCTCATGGTGACTTCCCAGTTGTCTTGATAACGAACGGCTGTTTTGCCGACCCCGAGGTGGAGAATACGTCTGGGAATCGTGTAAATTGCACATGCAAAATTTCACTCTGTAAATTTTACTGAAACTTATGTCAAACCTCCTGCGAAAGAGTCATTTCCTCGGCGCCAAGTTCCGCAGCCTGCGCAAAGCCAACCGGCTGACGCTGCAGGAAGTGTCGGAACGCTGCATTCAGTTAAATGCCGACGATGCGCCGTCCGTGTCCTACCTGAGCATGATCGAGACGGGTAAGCGCACCCCGTCGACCGAAGTGCTCGAACTGCTGGCCAGCGTGTTCCAGAAGGACGCGCGCTGGTTCATGGACGAAAACAGCGAAGTCGAACGAGCGCCGAACCAGAAAGAGCCTCAGGGCGGCGCGACGCGGATTCCGCTGGAGCCGGGTTTTCTTTTCACCAAAGATCAGCTGGAAGCCGCCATCCCGGAACTGCTGTCGCAGACTGGCACCACGGGGCGACAGTTCGCGCACCTGCTGATTCGCTCCTACCAGGAAAAACATCGAAACCGGTTTCCCGATCTCGAGCGCTCGGCCGAAGAAATCGGCGAGCGCCGTTTTCCGCTGAGTGTCGATGACCTGCTGGACCTTTGCCGGCGTCACAAACTCGAGATTCACTGGTTCGACCGCGCGCCGGAGCGGGTGCGCGACCAGGACCGCGCGGTAAAGACCATCATGCGCTCATTCTTCGAAGCGCCAGGGCGCATCTACCTGAACGAGCGCCTGCGCGATCAGCCCGCCCGGTTGAAGTACGACCTCGCCGCCCATCTCGGCCACAAGGTTCTGCACGGTGGCGACGGCCAGCGGTCCGCGCATGCGTCTGGTGGTTCGATCGGCGGCATCTCGCAGGTCGAGGGCCTGACATCAGGTGGCATGAACACGCAGGACGTGCTGTTCGCCTGGCGCGATTTCGAATGCAGCTTTTTCGCCGGCGCCCTGCTCTGTCCCAAGCAGCCGTTTCGGCGCTTCCTGACTCGCGAGAGTTATCGCGTATCGGCCGGGCAGAAACTGGACCTGAGCGCAGCGGTAATCATGCGCCGCATGACCTCGGTGTCACCTTATCGTTACTGGCACTACTTCGACGCCTACCCACCGGGTTACCTGCGGGCGGTGTATCGAGGCAATGGCATACCGCTGCCCTGGGGCAACATGTCCATGGTCTCCGACCCCTGTCCGGGCTGGGCCGTGTTCCGCATGATTCACCGGCCGCAGTCACAGAAGCCCACTTCGCAGGTCTCGGTTCTGCAGGACGGCGACCGGTCGCTGCTCTACTGCTGTCACTCGCTGCGCGTGAAAGACATGGCCGGCAATCCACACGTGCTGTCGGTCGGGTTGGACCTGGTGCCGGCACTGAATTCGCAGGGCGTAGACGGTGAAGCGATCACCGCGGAAATTGCCGCTGCCTGCCTGGCGCGCCGTGGCGAGGGCAGCATGCCGAAAGCCGCTGCGCGGGCGCTGGCGGGCGCCGGCCGGGTAATGAACATTGCCTGGGTCGAGGACGCCCTGGAACAACCCGCGCGAGTCATCTGTCCGCGCAGCAGCGCCTGCCCGCGCACGCCGGCCTGCGAGCCACTGCCGGCGGCCACGCGACGTGCTGCCGATCTGGCAGCCATCCGGCAGGAGATTATCGCGGCCGAAACGGTACAGGCCTGACCCGGCGCCGATCGGCGCCTAGTATTTGGCCAGGTTCAACTCGGTATAGTCCGCCAGCATACTCACGCCGTTCAGCGGCTTCGACACGCCCTGATGGCAGGTCGTGCAGTTGACCTTCTGCACGTCACCGAGTGCGCCGAGGCGGTGCTCGGGGAACTCACCGGTCAGCGGCACCAGGTAGTCATCGTTCAGTTCGCGCAGCATGCGGATGCCGTACCACGCGGTCGTGCGCTGGGGCCGGCTGGAGTCCCACTCGGCGAAGGCCCGGCTGTTGTGGCAATAGGTGCAGTTCACGCCCAGGCCGCTGGACATGTGCATCATCAGCGCGTAGGTCCGCTCGGTTTCCTGGATCGAACTGCCCTGACCGCCGCGGATCGGCAGGGGCCCGTCGGCGATCACGCGGATTTCCTGCGCTTCGGCCTGCAGATAAGGCGAGAAAGGATCGTACGGCAGGGAGGCCAGCGCGGTGGTCATTGACGCGCGATTCTGGCCGGTGAACGCGCCCACGCTGGCGTCCATGCGCTCGGCTTCCGAGTAGAACCAGCCGTTCGCCGGCACGTTGTTGCCCCGGTGACAGGTGTAGCAGGTGACGCCGGTCTCACCGACATGGGTATTCCAGGATTGATTGACCGCGGCCGTCATCTGCAGCATGCGGCGCGCGACGCGCTTGGTGTAAAGCGTATCCGCGCTCAGCGCCTCGCCCTCCACATGGCAGTACTGGCAACCCTGTTCCGGCGACACCCATTGCGTCATGGCCTGCATGGTGCGGGTGAACTGGCCGATGCTGAGATCGCCCAGCACCTGAACGTTCTCATAAATCTGGCCCGCTTTGGGCCCGGCCGCAGCCGCCACGGGCAGCGGTTCCGGAATTTCATGTTGCGAGGCGGCTCGAGCAACGATCCGCGGATTGCTTACCTGCTCCATCGCGGTGCCGCGAAATCCGAGCTGCTCGGTTTCCATCGACGGCCACTCGCAGGCCCCCAGCAGCAGCGCAGCGGCGAGTACAGCAGACAGTTGCAGCGTCTTGTTCATGCCTGTCAGCCCCCTCAGGGCGCCACGCCCGCGGCGGGATCGACTGCCGGAGGGTAGGCAGCCGGATACTCGGGCACCAGGCCGTGCTTCATACCCCACAGGTACCAGTTGTCGACCGCCGTGCCGGTCAACAGGATGCCGATGCCGCCGGTAATCGGGCACAGTACCGCGAACCACCAGGCCCAGCGGTGGATGGATTCCATGGTCGCGTTGAAACCCATGGTCCAGCGCCAGAACAGGCCGGCCCGCTCAGCCGCGGTTCCTCGATCGACGATTTGCGAGACCTCTCGATCGCCGCCGAAGCGGCTGACGGCGAGGATCGTCGCCCCATGCATGGCAAACAACAGCGTAGCGCCGTACAGGAACGCGATCGAGAGCATGTGAAACGGGTTGTAGAACAGGTTGCCATAGCGAATGGAGAACGCCGCGGTCCAGTCCAGATGGGGGAAAATGCCGAACGGTACAGCTTCGCTCCAGCTGCCCATCAGGATCGGCCGGATGAAGCCGAGTACCAGGTACAGCCAGATCGCGGCGGCAAAGGCCCAGGCCACGTGGGTACCCATCCCCAGCGTGCGCGCTCTGACGTAGGTGCGGGCCCACCACAGCAGCATCGACACGGTCAGGAAAAAGCCGGCCATCAGCCACCAGCCGCCCTCGGCCAGTGGCGGAATACGCAGGCCATACTCCGGCGGCGGCGGCTCCAGCGCCAGCCAGAACAACTGGCGGATGAACTCTTTCAGGCTCCAGTCCACCGAGGCCCACATGTTCAGCCCGATGATCTCGAACGCGATAAAGCCGCAGAGCAAAGACAGCACGCCCAGGTAGCCTAGATAAATCGGGCCGATCTGGGCGTCGCCGAACTTACCCAGCAGGTAGGCGTGGCCGGTCATGTCCGAGCGCGGCTCCGAGTCGCTTTCCGGTACCGGCGGACCGACATAGGCCGGACCGCGAACCTGGACACGGGTAAAAATGTTCTGATACTCAGCCATGGAAAATCACGTTTCCTCTGCTTAACCCCAGACAGGCAGTTCCAGCCACCAGTTCCACCATTCGGGCCAGCCGCGGGTCCAGAACGGCCCGCTGATCACGATACAGATCGCGCTCCAGAAGCCGGCGCTCAGCGCCAGGAACAGGCCGACCCGGTGAATGCCCAGTTCGCCGATGGAATAGCCGATGAAGTCGCGGAAGAACCCGTTCTCGTGTTCCGCGCCTTTTACCGTTTCCCCTTTTTTCGGGTTAGCCGCCGACAGGATCAGCGACCCGTGCAGCGACAGCGCGAGCACGGTCGTGAAGAAGAACGTGATCGCAATCATGTGCGCCGGGTTGTAGTGGAAATGCAGGTACTGGTAACCGACGTTGGACACCCAGTCGAGATGGCTGAGGATTCCGTACGGAAAGCCGTGACCCCAGGCGCCCAGCAGCACCGGCCGGATGACGACCAGCGTGAAGTAGGCAAACACGGCTACGCTGAACGCAATCGGCACGTGATAGCCCATGCCCAGCTTGCGCGAAATCTCGGCCTGGCGAAAAACCCAGGAAATGAACGCACCCAGCGCGCAGACCGTAATCCACTGCCAGAGACCGCCTTCTTTCAGTGGCGCGAGGCCCAGGCCGTAACTCAGGTCGGGCGGCGCAATGTTGATCTGCCAGAGATTCCAGGTCGGGCCGATCGCCGCGCCGTACACGATCAGGGCGGTGCCGACCAGCGTGAAGAAAATCGTCGTTACGCCGAAGAAGCCGACATAGAAAGGGCCGACCCAGAAGTCGAACAGGTCACCGCCGACCAGGGTGCCGCCCCGAACGCGGTACTTCTTTTCGAAGCTCAACATTGCCATTTTAGGAAACTACCCCAAGCACAGCGCGCCGCGCCAATGGCGCTTGGCCACCATGACCCCCAGACAACAAAGGCCGGCCGTACACATCAGTGCACGACCGGCCTTCGAATAGCTTGCCGTCACTGACGAGTCTGCGCGAGCAGTTGGTCTTCGTCTGTGAGCGGCGCAATCTCCAGCGTCGCGGCCGAACTTGCGGCGCGCGGCCCTTCGATCCAGTTGAACCGATCAGTGCTGAGCAGGATGAAATGAATCACCAGGGCCAGCACGAACAGGAAAGTGAACAGCGCAACGATCGTCCGGCGCGGGTCGAAAACTAACCAGAGTCCCCACATGATGTTTCTCCTAAACCAGCTTCGACCGCATGGCGTCGATCGCCATGTTCAGTCCGTCCGTTACCGCCGCGTAGCCCTCGACACCGGGAAACCACGGACGCCATTGCCACACCAGGAAATGGGCGATGATCGCAATGACGAGAAAGATCACGAAGCTCGTCATGAAGCCCCGATGAAACTCGCGCGCCTGCTGCTCATTGAGCCCGCTCATTGAAATGCCTTCAGCCATGGGTTTTAACCTCCGTTCAGCTCAGGCGTGCCGAATGACGCCCTGGTCGGCCGATGCCCGCGTAAAGAACGCTGCGAACACATCACGAAGAGTTGGCGTTTGACCCCCAAAAACCGTCTTCGGATGAAAAGGCGTGCAGAGCACTCTTTCGCGGACAAATCGATCCTAGGCCTAGCGGAATTAATGTCAAGAAAAAAGCCCGACAAACGTCGATATCCGACGACTATGCTCCGCCTCGACCGATAAGCGGTCGCGTTATAAGCAGTCGTGCTTGTAATGGCAGGTTCGTCGGGATCTCTCGCGGCGCACTGAAGCCGGCCTCGGTCAACAAGCGCGACAACTCATCGATCGTCCGCGGTCTGCCCTGCCCCATGGCGAGTAAGTAGAAACCGAAATACGCATCGCCCACCGGCTCTGCCCCGCCGGTCCCGGACATCTGCTCGGCAACCAGCAGACAGCCGTCATCCGCGATCGCGCGTCGCACGGAGCGCAGCAGGCCCAGCACGCTGTCGTCGCCGTGGTCGTGCAGTACGCGCAACAGGGTCACGACGTCGGCGCCCTCGGGCAGCGGGTCGCGCAGAAAGTCGCCGCCATGTGCGGTGGCACGATCGTCCAGACCTTCGCTCGCAAAACGCTCGCGCGCCGCGTCCGCGACCGCGGGCAGGTCGAACACGCTCAGTTCCAGGCGCGGATAGCGGGCAGCGGCGGCCCTGCAGAACGCGCCATTGCCGCCGCCGATATCCAGGAGACGCCGGTGTCCGGAAAGATCGTAAGCCTGCAGCAGCTCGCTGGACACCAGGTATTGCGAGGCGCCCATCAGTTCGGTGTATTCCTCGATGCGCGCTGCTGCCAGGTCGGATGGTTCCTCGCTGGTCGCATAGGCCCAGTAACCGGCCAGCTCGCCCTGCCCGGCTCCGGCGCGCAACAGCGCCACGGGATCGGCCAGGTCGGCATAGAGTTTCTCGTGATGGAGAATCAGAGCCTGCAGGCCCGGGTTGCCGGCCAATGGCGCGCCGAGAAAGCCGAGGCAATAGCGATCGCCACCAGCATCTTCGACCAGCTCCAGCGACGCGGCCGCGCGCAACAGGGTCGACATCGCCTGCTCGTCGAGCTGGCAGCGACCGGCAAGTTCCGCCGTGCCGCACGGGCCGTCCGATGCGAGCCGGTTGATCAGATCCAGCTTTACGCAACTGTAGAGCACCTGCGAATAGACGAAGCCCGAGACCAGGTCGAACAACCTCCGCGCGCTGCGCCGGGCAATCGGGCGGGTCAGCGGAAAGCGCGTTGCCCAGGACTGGAAGCCTTCGCTGGCGAGCAGGCGATTCCGCCAGTTCTGCCAGCGAACCCGCATTGTGCTCTGCCGTTCAACCATCGCAGAACGCATCGTCCCGATAGCGGTCGTTACACGTGATCTTCGTCATGGCGCTGCTGGACTAAACTAGGAACGCGACCAACGCCTGTCAAAGACATTCAGCGCAAAGACATTCAGCATCGTGCCGCCCACTACCCCTCACGTTACCATCATCGGCGCCGGCATCGGTGGCCTGGTCACAGGCCTGCTGCTGACCCGTCGCGGTTTGCGCGTGACCATAGTCGATCAGGCCGAGAAGCCCGGTGGCAAACTGCGCCAGCTGTTCGTCGACGGCCATGGCATCGACTCCGGCCCGACGGTAATGACCATGCGCTGGGTCTTCGACGAACTGTTCGACGAACTCGGCAGCTCGACCGACGCGCACATAGACCTGCGCAGTGCAGACCGGATTGCCAGGCATGCCTGGTCGGACGACGGCTTCCTCGACCTGTACGTCGACCTGCAGCGCTCGGCCGATGCGATCGGCGAGTTCGCCGGCGCCAGAGAAGCGCAGCGATTCCTGGCCTTCAGCGACGAAGCCCGCCGCATCTACGACACCGTCGAAGAACCGTTCATCCGAGGACCGAAGCAGGGGGTATTCGGACTCATGCGCCAGGCCGGGCCGAACGGCATGGCCGACCTGTGGAACATCCGCCCGTACTCCAGCGTATGGCGCGCGCTGGGTGGACATTTTCGCGATCCGCGCCTGCGCCAGCTGTTCGGCCGCTACGCGGGCTACTGCGGCGCCTCACCGTTTCGTGCGCCCGCCACGCTGATGCTGGTCGCGCATGTCGAGCAACAGGGCATCTGGTACGTCCAGGGCGGTATGGTCCGCATCGTCGAAGCAGTCGCGGGCCTCTGCGAGCGCCAGGGTGTGGAATTCAAGCTCGGCCGCAAGGTCGAGCGTATCCGCACGCGTGGCAGCCGCGCCTGCGGAGTGCTGCTGGACAACGGTGAGGCCATCGACGCCGACGCGGTGGTTCACAACGGCGACGTCGCCGCCCTCGCCGACGGATTGCTGGGCGAAAGCGGACGTCGCGCGGTACCGCGGGTCAGTCTTGCGCAGCGCTCCATGTCAGCGGTCACCTGGTCGATGTATGCGCGCAGCGACGGCTTTCCGCTGGTTCGCCACAACGTCTTTTTTTCCGATGACTACGCTGCGGAGTTCCGGGAAATTTTCCGCAGCCGGCGCGCACCGGCCTGCCCCACAGTGTATGTTTGTGCTCAGGACAGGGAAGATGCGGACGAAGCTATCGCCGGTGCCGAGCGGCTGTTCCTGATCATGAATGCGCCGCCGACCGGTGATCGTTATCGTCTCGACGAGGCGGAAATAGAAGAATGCGCGATAAGAACCTTCGGCCGTCTTCGGGACTGCGGCCTGACGATAGAACGGACCAGCAGCAATCATCACGTAACGACGCCGAACGAGTTCAACCGGATGTTTCCGGCGACCGGGGGCGCGCTGTACGGGCGGGCGTCCCACGGGTGGAGGTCGGCGTTCCGGCGACCGGGGTCACGCAGCCGGATACCGGGTCTGTACATCGCGGGCGGCAGCGCGCATCCGGGTCCGGGCGTACCGATGGCCGCACTGTCCGGTCGCCAGGCAGCGGAGAGTCTGCTCGCGGACCTCGCTTCGACCAGACGGTAGCCAACAACGGCTATGCCTGGTGGTACGTCGACGCGGTCAGCGAGGACGGCGAGACCGGGCTGACGATCATCGTTTTCGTCGGCAGCGTTTTCTCGAGCTGGTATGCGCTCGATCGCTGGCTTGCCAGCGGCAACCCGCTCAGCCACTGTTCGGTAAACGTGTCCCTTTGGCAGAAGAACCGGTATCTGTGGGCGTTCACCGAACGCGGCCGCAAGGCCGTGCAGCGCAGCCCGGAACATGTCGCAATCGGCCCGAGCAGCCTGAGCTGGGACGGCAATGAATTCGTGGTGTCGCTGCGCGAGCTGGCCTGGCCGATTCCGCGACGCATCGAGGGGCAGGTCCGTATCATCCCGACCGGACTCGGCAATCGCAGCATCCTGCTCGACGGCGCCGGCTGGCACCGCTGGCGGCCTATCGCTCCGCATGCCACCGTCGAAGTGCAGCTGTCGCGGCCGTTCATGCGCTGGAGCGGACATGCCTACCTCGATCAGAACACCGGCATGGAACCCCTGGAAGACACGTTCCGCAGCTGGACCTGGTCGCGGGCACGACTGGCGCGCGAGACGGCCATTTTCTACGACCTGCAACGGCGCAACGAGGGCAGCCTGTCGGTCTCTCTGCGCGCGCGCAACGACGGCAGCATCGAAGAGATGCAGGACCCTCCGCCGGTGGCCGAATGCCCACCGACGCGCTGTAAAGCGGTCTGAGCGCATCGAAGTACGCGCGGCGGCGGGGGCTGAAAACGTCAA
>CBFCXA010000022.1:0-14455 GCA_965601985.1 uncultured Chromatiales bacterium
TGCGCGGACCTGCTGAATGCCGGCTCGCGCTGGAGCGTAACTCTACTAGGACTGTGTCGCCATGCCAACAGCGACATGGCAAGTTTTATCAACGAGTTAGGGCGAAACCTGCAAAATGTTGCTAATCCGCGACATCTGCCGGGACGCAACGCCCATGCGCCCACTGGCGCAAGGCCTGAACTTTTTCGCCCATGACCACTGCCAGCGGCCGGGTGCGCATGAACTCGGCCATCAGAACCCCATCGTTGAGCGGCTTGCCGGTCGCATGCGCGGTGTACAGGCCCGCCACCACGGCCTGTTCCAGCTCGGCCCCCGAAAAGCCTTCGCTGGCTTGGGCAAGTCTCGCAAGATCGAAGTTTTTTACGCTTATTTGTCGGCTGGAAAGGTGAATTTCGAGGATTTTCTGCCTGTTTGATTCGTTTGGCAGGTCAACGAAGAACAGTTCATCAAAGCGACCTTTGCGGACCAGCTCCGGTGGCAGCCGGCTGACGTCGTTCGCGGTGGCGACCACGAACACCGGCGCCGCTTTGTCGGCCAGCCAGGTCAGAAACGCGCCCAGCACCCGCTGCGAGGTGCCGCTGTCACCATCCCCCGTTGCCGCGCCCTTTTCGATCTCGTCGATCCACAGTACGCAGGGCGCCATGGCCTCTGCCTGGCGCAGCGAGTCACGCAGGCGACGTTCGGTTTCGCCATGATACTTGTTATACAGCGCACCCATGTCGAGCCGCAGTAACGGCCAGCCCAGCTGGCCTGCGGTCGCGCGCGCGGCCAGGCTCTTGCCGCAGCCCTGCACGCCAGCCAGCAGCAGTCCACGCGGCGGGCTCAGCTGTTTGGCCGCGACCGGGTCGGCGAGCACACTACGCCGCTGCTCGAGCCAGCGCTTCAGGTTGGTCAGCCCCCCGATCTCCGCGAAGCTGCTGGTTTCCGCCTCGTAGTCGAGAATCCCGTCACGGCTCAGCAGCGCGTGCTTGGCCGCCGCAACTTCCGGCAGGTCCGCGCGTGAGATAGCCCCGTCATGAACGGCGGAGCGGGCCAGGCGATCGACATCGGCAAGGGTCAGCCCGGCAAGCTGCTCGACCAGCAAACGTACCGATTCGCGATCGACTTCAACGCGGCCGGACTGGCGTTGGTTCCAGTCAGCGACGGCCGCGGCAACGATCCGCGCGCGCTCCTGCTCATCCGGCAGAGCCAGCTCGAAGCGCGCGGTCATTCGTTCGAGATCGGGCGGCAGCTCGAGTTCATGGCTGACCAGGATCACGGTGCGTCGACCATCACGCGAGTCCACGGCGATGTCCTTCAGCAATCGCTGGTGCAGCGGCTCGGCGAGGAACGGATGAAAGTCGAGCAGCACGTAGATGCCCGGCCCGTCGACCGCGCGAATGTGCTGCAGCACCTTGGCCGGCTCGGCATTGTGCTGCTGCGCGCCCAGGTCGCGGTCCAGGCGACGCAGACCATCGGTCAGCGTCCAGCTGAACAACGGTCGGGCAAAGGACCGCTCCCCTGCCCGGCAGCGGTCCCGAAGCTTGTCGAGAAAGCGACGCTCCTCGTGTGTCTCGACCGCGACGATCGGCACGCGCGAGGACAGGATGACGGCGAGATCATCCATCACGCTCGCTCCGTGTCGGGAAACTGTTTGTCGGGCGTCCGCGGCGCATCGGGGCGATCCAGTCCGTACTTGGCGAGTCCTCGAAATTTGACATAGTTTGCAGACACGTGAAACGACTGCAATCACATTAAGGGCGCGCGGCGCATCGCCCCGGTTGACCGGAGGCCCCGCAGGCCTATGATGCAAGGGCTGCGCAGGGAGAAACACGTTTGACTTATTGTGTCGGTATCACGGTGGATGACGGCCTGGTGCTCGCCTCGGATTCGCGCACCAATGCCGGCGTCGACCAGGTCAGCACCTATTCCAAGATGCACGCGTTCGGCAGTGCCGGCGAGTGGATGGTCACGCTGCTCTCTTCCGGTAACCTGGCCACGACCCAGGCGGTGACGCGACAGGTACGCCGCGACATCGAGAACGGAGCGGCCGGCAGTCTGGCCGGCGCCAGCCGCATGGCTGAGGCTGCGGAGTACATTGGCGAGCTCAACCTGTTGCAGCAGCGCAAGCATGCCAAGTCGGCGGACGAGAGCTTCAATCCCGAAGCTAGTTTCATCGTTGCGGGTCAGTACGCAGGCCAGCCGGCGCAACTCTACCTGGTGTATCCGGAAGGTAACTACATCCGGGCGTCGCGACAGACGCCGTTCCTGCAGATCGGTGAGTCCAAGTACGGCAAGCCGATTCTCGATCGCATTATCGATGCCGACGTCGACATGGAGACAGCGGCGCGCTGCGCACTGGTATCAATGGATTCGTCCATGCGCAGTAACCTGAGCGTCGGACCACCGATTGAGCTCTTGCTCTACCGCACCGACAGCCTGTCAGCCGGGGAGCACTTCGAACTCGATGAGGACGACGAGTACCTGCGCCGCCTGCGACAGGCCTGGGAACAGGAACTGAAAGAAGCCTTCTCGCGGCTGCCGCGACTGCCCGGACGCGATCATGCTATGCGCCTGGTCGACTGACCAGTTCGTGCACGAATTCCAGCTTTTTCACGACCGGCGCTGACATCACGAACGGGTACGGATCGTCCATTCCCAGGCTGCGGTTGAGTTCGTTCAGCGTGATGGACAGGCGCATCCACTCGAGTATCCAGCCGGGCAGATCGTCACCGGGCAGCCAGTGCTCCTCGACAATACCCACGCGCTCGGCGCGCGCCGTCTCAAGCGTGTCGCGAATATGCAGGTAGTGCGCGAAGGTCTCCGCCCAGTCCTCGTGGGCGTGCGCGGTCGCATAAGCACTGACGAAACTGCCGGCCCAGTCGTCGGGCGCGCCGTTGCGGTAGTAGCTCTCGAGGCTGCCCGCGTAGTCGACCGACGCATCACCGAACAGCGCGCGCCAGCGCGCCCGGCTGGCCTCGTCCGCGACCAGCTCGTTGAGATAGTAGTGCCCGCTCTCGTGCCGGAAGTGGCCGAGCAGGGTTCGGTAACGCTCCTGCATCTGTTCTCGTGCCGCCGTGCGTTCGACGTCGTCCGCTTCGGCTACGTTGAGCGTAATTACGCCGGCCTGGTGGCCGGTGGTAACCACCTCATCCACCACGTCCGGGTTGCGGCGGCGATCCTCGAGACAACGGAATCGGAGTCCCGGCATCCGGCGTCCTGGGCCGATTGGCAGGCCATGCGACAGCAGGTCGTAGATCAGCCGCCGTTTCGCCGACTCCAGGCGATTCCACAGGGCCAGGTTATCCGCAACAGCCAGGTTCGGAATGACTTCGCTGAGTCCACACGACCAGCAGTAGCCCGGCAATGCATCGGCTCGCAGCAGCCAGTTGCAGGCCTCGTAATCCAGACCGTTACGGCAGCGCTGGTAGCCGGGCTGCAGCGGCACCATGTCCAGGCGCTCGGGGTCGAAGCCGAAGTCGGTACCGCAGCGTACGCAAACCGTGCTGTCGAAGAACACACGCTGGCCGCAGCCGCACTGGAAAGCCCTCATGGCAGAGACGCGTCTGGCGAAAACCAGGTGGCAACGACCGACTCGTTGATACGCGCGATTTCCAGCTGCAGGTCGTCCATCAGCTGGTGCAACGCCTGCGCATCGTCGGAGTCGATGCTGAGCGAGGCCAGCCGCGCTACGAAGTTCTCCGTGCGCTGCAGCGGAACTTCCGAACGCGGCAATCCGGCCAGCGCGACCCGCGCGTCCTGAGCACAGTAGCGCACGGTCCGCGGGAAATCTGCGTCCAGGACCAGGAAGCGAATGACTTCGTCGCTGTAGATGCGCCGGCGCACGAACTGTCGGTAGGCCTGGTAGGCGCTGAGACAGCGCAGCACTGCCATCCACAGCGAGTTATCGAACTGCATCAGCTCTGACCGTCCTGTCAGCAGGACCGCAGCTGCGGTGTCGATGGTCCGCGTGGTCATGTCGGCCCGCTCGAGGTGCCGGCCCAGGCGCATGAACTGGTAGGCATTGCCATGACTCATGGTGCCGGCAAGCAAGCCGGTGATGCACTGGGCCTGCTCTACCAGTTCCGACAACACGGCATTTCGCTGCCGGGCCTGGCTGGCTTTCGGCAAGCGCTCGCGCGCGAACAGGTAGAGCTCGTTCATCGAGCGCCAGGCCTCGGTCGGGAGAACGTCTCGCGTGGTGCGCGCATTCTCTCGGGCCATGGCCAGCGACGACAACAGTGCCGACGGGTTGTTTCGATCGCTCAGCAGGCTGGTCAGCATCGCCTTGTCATCGGCGCCGGCCTCGGGTGGCTCGATCCCGGCAATATCCAGCACGACTTCCCAGCCCAGCTGCGTGGATGCCGGCAGGTCCAGCAACAGGTTCGAGTACACCCGTGTCAGTCGCGCGCTGTTTTCCGCCCGCTCCAGGTAGCGCGCCAGCCAGTAGCAGCGTTCGGCGACCCGCGACAACATCCTATTCGACCACCCAGGTGTCCTTGCTGCCGCCACCCTGCGACGAGTTGACCACCAGCGAGCCCTTGCGCAGCGCAACCCGCGTCAGCCCGCCGGGGGTTACGAAGCTCTGCCGTCCCTGCAGGATGAACGGACGCAGGTCCACATGGCGCGGCTCCAGCTGCCCATCGATCATGGTCGGCACAGTCGACAGGTTGATCACCGGCTGGGCCACGTAGTTGCGCGGGTCGGCGAGTAGAAGCTTGCGAAAATCGGCGCGCTCCTGCCGGGTCGCATGCGGGCCGACCAGCATGCCGTAACCGCCGGACTCGTTGGCTGGTTTGACCACCAGCCGCTCCAGGTTGTCGGCCACGTGGGCCAGTTCCTTTTCCTGCGCGCACAAGTGCGTCGGCACATTCTCGAGGATTGGCTCTTCGGCCAGGAAGAAGCGGATCATCTGCGGCACGTAAGCGTAAATCACCTTGTCGTCGGCAACACCGGTACCCGGAGCGTTAGCAATCGCCACCTTGCCAGCGCGCCAGGCACGGATCAGGCCCGGCACACCGAGCAAGGAATCCGGCCGCAGCGCTTGGGGGTCGAGAAACTCCGCGTTGACGCGGCTGTAAATCACGTCCACTCGCGTCGGCCCGGTGACCGTGCGCATGTAAAGGCAATCGTCGTCGCGCACGAGCAAGTCTGCGCCCTCGACCAGCTCCACACCCATGCGCTGGGCGAGATAGGCATGCTCGAAGTACGCCGAGTTGTAGATCCCGGGCGTCAGCACCACGACTTCGGGTTCGTCGCCCGGTCGCGGCGACAGGCTTGCCAGCATGTCGAACAGCGCGGACGGGTAATCGTCCACCGGCCGGATTGACTGGCGCGCGAAGACCTCCGGGAACACCTGCTTCATTACCGCGCGGTTCTCGAGCATGTACGACACGCCGGACGGCACGCGCAGATTGTCCTCGAGCACATACAGCGTGCCGTCGGCATCACGCACCAGGTCGCTGCCGCAGATATGCGCCCACACGTCCCAGGCGGGGCGGGCGCCCTGGCAGGCCGGCAGGTAATTACCGGAACTCTCGAGCAGTTCCCCGGGCATGTGGCCTTCGGCAATGAAGCGGCGCTCGCCGTAGACGTCGGCAATGAAGCAATTCAAGGCCTTCAGGCGCTGGCGCAGGCCGGCCGCGGTCCGATCCCATTCCTCAGCCGGCAATGGGCGCGGAATGATGTCGAAGGGCCAGGCCCGATCGATGTTCTGACCCTCGGAATAGACCGTGAAGGTGATGCCCATTTCTTCGATGGCACGCTCGGCCGCGGCCTGGCGGCGCTGCAGTCGTCGCGCGCCCAGCGATCCGAGGTAGCCTGCCAGACGCGTGGCACCCTGCCGAGGCTTGCCACGGGTTGCAATTACCTCGTCGTAGCCATCGCCGGGATCATATTCGGACCAGTCGATTCGCACTTGTTTATTCTTGTTCTCGGCCGGGCGATCGAGACTAACACAGGCACCCGATCGGCCAGCGGGCGCCGGCGGCTGTGCTCGGCTGTGCGACCATGCTAAAAAGCTGTGCTCGGGAGGACATCATGGAATATCAGCACATTCAGATTAAACCGATATCGGGCTCGCTGGGCGCGATCATCGAGAACGTGGATCTCGCCGCCGGCATCGACGATCAGGTCTACGCCGAGATCAAGCAGGCGCTGCTGGATAACCTGGTGATCTTTTTTCGCGACCAGGAGATCACCCCGGACCAGCAGGTCGCTTTCGGGCGACGCTTCGGCGAACTGCATATCCACCCGTTCATCCCGAGCCTCGAGGGCCACGAGGAGATCATCCGGCTTAGAGCCAAGTCGGGCGCACAGGAGATGCTGCGCCTGGCGAATTCCTGGCACGAGGATCTGAGCTATACCTATGACCCGCCGCTGGCCGCGATCCTGCGCGCGGTAACGGTGCCGTCACGTGGCGGCGACACCATGTGGGTCAACCTGTACAAAGCCTACGACACGCTGTCGGAAAAGATGAAGGCGATTGTCGCAGACCTGTCCGCCTGGCACGACGTGACCAAAACCTACCGCCGGCAGGAACTGCACATGAAGGGCGGAGCGGAACAGTACGCGAAGACGCTGGCCAAGACCCCGCCGGCCCTGCACCCGCTGGTGCGCGAACACCCGGAGACGGGCAAAAAGCTGCTCTACGTCAGCGAGCTCACCACCACGCATATCGAGGGCCTGCACGAGAACGAAAGCGACGCGCTGCTGCAGATGCTGTTCAGGCACATCGACTGGAAAGAACTGCACTGCCGCTTCTACTGGGAACCGAACTCGATCGCGATGTGGGACAACCGCTGCACCGCGCACTATGCAGTGCGCGATTACACCGAGCCGCGTGAAATGCACCGCGTAACGGTGCTGGGCGAACAATTCAACTAGCTGCGGGGAATCCCGCGCCCGGGACGTAGCTGATTCGCATCGGCAGGCCCTGCGGGTCGACCTCGGGCTCGGCTGGCAAGCTTGCCAGTTCCTCTCCCCGGGTCGCGGCCAGCGCCAGTACAAAGGCGTCGACCACGTCATCCCGGCTGGCATCGAAACCGCCGTGCGCCAGGAATGCACTGGCGACCAGCGTTTCTGCATCCGGATGCAGGATCGACAGGATGGTCATGCGCTCGGTGAATCCGTCGCGGGTCTTCTTCGGGTGACTCATCGGCCCGCCGGCCAGCCCGGTGAACACCAGCTCCGGATGCGCCTCGCGCAGCAGTTCGCGCGCCCGCTCATCGGCGCGCATCAGCTCGTCCACTTCGCGGATTTTCGGCACGATGTTCCAGGTCTGACGGGAAAGACCACGACCTGACAGCCGCTTCTGCTGTGCATTGGCCGACGCATAGTCCTTTGCGCGCAATACCGGTCTCAGCGGCGCGGCGAACACGCTAGAGCGACGCGGGCCGAGACGCTCACGCGCTTCGACGTCGCAGAGTCGCTCGCGCTTGCCGCGCGCGCGCAGGCCGATCGGGATATCGATCAGCGCACAGCTGCCCTCCGGTAGCTCTGCAACGAGTGCGGCAACCGTGTCAGCGACGCCGAAGGTACCGACGCCGTGGTCAAAGCGAAACCAGAACCAGCCGTCGCGGCAACCGTCGATGCCAAGCGCCGCGGCCATCAGTAGCCGGCGGAGGCCAGGCAGTAGCGTCTGTGCGCATCCGGATCAGCGGCCACTGCCGCCATGCGCAGCCGCATGCGCTGCGTGTCTTCCGGGTCCAGCCGATCCATCTCCAGGCCGCGTTCGTGGTTGTCGGCCAGTCGCGCGTCCATCGGCGGCCTGACCTCGGCCTCGTAGCTGGCCAGCACCGCCTGCAGTTCGGTCCCGGCCGGCAGCTCGCCGGCTTCGCTCAGCAGCTGGGCAAGCCGGTTTGCCGCACGCATCGCCACGTTCATGCCCTGGCTGCGCCCCGGATGCAGCGTGTTGCAGGCATCACCGAGCAGAACCAGGTTTTTTTCCATCCATTGCGCAGCGGTCATCCGGGTTATCGGATAGACGCCGGCGAATTCCGGCCGCACGCCCGCAATCTCCGGAATCCAGGCGGCGAAGCGACCGGCGATTTCCTCACTGCCGGCCTGCCGCCAGCCTGGCAGCTCACCCGGCGGAACCGGCAGCCCGATCTTCCACCCATCGCCGGCACGCGGTATCACGCTGATCACGCCGGACGCGGTGAAATAGGCGCGCACGTCGTTGCGCGGATCGGCGAGTGTTCGCCGGGCAAAGAAAGTCAGCATCGGGTTGGCGTAGGCATAGGTTTCCGCATCGATGCCGGCCGCGCGGCGAAAGCGGGAGGTCCGACCATCGGCGGCGACGATCAGGCCCGCGTCGACTTCGCACGACTTGCCGTCGTAGTCGACCCGCAGTCCGAATCCAGCCGAAGTCTGCATCGGCAGGGCCGCGGCCGGCCGCCACAAAACGAAGTTCGGATTGCGGGCAGCGACCGCCAGCAGCGCCTCGCAGATCAACTCGTGGTTCAGGTAGACGAAGTACGGATGCGGAATGTCCAGCTGGTCGCAGGGCACCGGCAGTACCGTGTCACCCTCGGGTGTGAGATAGCGCGCGCCGAGTCGTTTTTCTGCGCCGCGCGAGAAGAGCTCCTCGAGCACACCCCAGTCCTGCAGCCACTCGCAGGTCTTCGGCTGCAGGTGGTCGCCGCGGGCGGTATCGATCGGGTCGGCGCTGCGCTCGACCAGCAATACGCGCCAGCCGGTGCTCGCGAGCGCAGCGGCCATTGCCGGACCGGCAATACCGCCGCCGACGATGGCGACGTCGACCTGCTCCCGATCAGTCATGCCGATAAAAGAAGCCCTGTGCTTCGGACTCGACCCGCAATGTGGCCGGGCCGGCGAAATGTGCGCCCATCAGCCAGGTGCCGGTATCGGCGACGCGGGTGAGCAGGTCCCGGCGCGAGCGCTCGGCCGGAGGCTGATCGAGGTCGAAGTTGCTGCACCACTCCGGGCGCTCGATCTGCACCGGATGGTGTATTACATCGCCGCTCATCACCGCCCGGTCGCTGCCGTCGTCGAGTTCGATGACCACGTTGCCCGGCGTATGGCCCGGCGCCGGGCGCAGGCAGATGCCCGGCAGGATCTCGGCGTCGTCGGCGACCGTGTCGACCTGGCCGGCCGCAATCACCGGCAGCACGCTGTCCTCCCAGGGCCGACGATAAATGCTCTCTGGATCTTCTTCATGATGGGTCTGCCAGTACTCGAGTTCGCTGCGTGCGAACAGGTAACGCGCATTGGGAAAAGTCGGCACCCAGTTGCCGTCCAGCAGCCGCGTGTTCCAGCCGACATGATCGCCGTGCAGGTGCGTACAGCAGACGTAGTCGATGTCGCCCGGGGTCAGGCCGACGCGTGCGAGTCGCTCGAGATACGGCCACTCCTGCTGGTGCCACTCGGGCAGCATCGGCCGGTCTTTATGATTGCCGACGCAGGTATCGACCAGCAGCACTCCGGCCGGCGTGCGCACCACCAGGCTGTGGAAGGACATGAACAGCAGCCCGGTCGCCGGATCCACGAAGGCCGGGTCCTGGCCGGTACGCGTAGCCAGGATATCGCTACGGCTAATACCGGTGAGCAGGAAGTCCGGTTCGCGTTCGGGCCAGAGAAACTCCAGGACGCGCAGGATTTCGAACGGGCCGGGTAATAGCATGCTATGGCCTTTGTCAGAATTCTTCGCGCAGTTCCGCGAGTTCGTAGTAAGTCTGCATGTATCCCGCCACCTGCGCCTTCAGCACGATATAGTCACCATCGGTCGTGGTCCAGACGTCGTAGTCGGGATGCTCGCCTTCCATGCCGGTCACCGCGACAAAGCGAAAATGCCAGGCGGAGAACGTCCCGGCCTCGACCTCGATGGTTTCCTCGCCATCGTAGACCATGTGCGCCGACACCGTGCACAGCATGGGCCCGGTGGCACCGCGGTGGTCCGGCGACGAGAGCACCGCGGTGACCAGCTGGATCTCGCCGGGCCGCGAGCGATCCACGACGCGCGTAGCCCAGCCGTCGTTCTGGATCGCGTGACCGCCGAAGAACCGTACGCCCCCGTCGAAGTCCATGCGCTGAGACACGCGTCCGTCGGTGCAAGTGAATGTCTCGCACTCCGCGTAGTCGGTACCGAAACGAAACCACCCGGAGCCGCGGAACTCATCACCGACGGTGATCCGCACGAAAGCATCGGCCGGCTGGCCATCGCCGTGCAGGTTCAGCTGCACAAAGCGCAGCACGCTTGGCTTGTCATCGATCTCGGAATGCGCCAGCAGAGAATGGCGGCCGTCCTCGTGTTTGACCAGTGTCCAGCGCTCGCGGCCGCGTTCCTCGCCGAGCCGATCGGCCTTCAAAGACGTGTAGCGAATCAGGCCGGTGCGGACCTGGTGATCACGCTGCAGGTAGTCCTTCATCCGATTTCCTGACCGTTTTTGTTATTCGCTGCACCATGACATGCAGCCGCGCGTCGCTCAAGCGCCGGGGCTTGTGCAGATGCCCGTTAGTCGATACTGATGGGCGCGGTGTGAAAGCGCTCGACGACCTGTCGTTCAAAGGCCTTCGCGTCCGCGTGAATCGCGTCGCGGATGTCGGTGGCGTTCTCGCCGGCGAAGATGTCCTCCTCGCCCGCGGCCATCGCGTCCAGCACCTGGTGCGCATGCGCCAGCGGCGTAGTCTGCACGTCGTAGTTCTTCGCCGACATGCGCGTCTTCACGCCGCCGGTAAACACGCCGGACACCAGCACCGGCTCGCGATCGAGCTCGGCGCGGATGCCGGCCGTCGCGGTGGCGAGCGCGGCTTTCGCGGTGCTGTAGCTGGAGTACTCCGGCAGGCAGAACAGTGCGCCGATCGAAATGATGTTGCAGACTGCGCCACCGCCATTGGCGACGATGCGCGGCGCAAACAGCCGGCACAGGCGCACCGGCGCCCAGAAGTCGGTCTCGAATACCGAGCGCGCGTCAGCCATGCTCGACGCGGACAGAAAGCGGCGTTCGTCGGCTTCGCTGGACCCCGGAATCCCCGCGTTGTTGACCAGCAGAGTGACATCGTTGGCCTGCGCCGCCGCCTGCTCACAGTGCGCGGCATCGGTGACGTCCAGCAACAGCGGCCGGACGCGCTCGGGATCCAGTTCGACCAGCTCATCCAGGGTCTCGCTGCGACGCGCGCCGGCATATACACGCCGGACGCCGCGCGCCAGCAGCGCCTCGACGAAACCCAGGCCGATGCCCTGGTTGGCGCCGGTAACCAGCGCGGTAGCGCCGGCCGCCTCGAAAGTCTTCATCGCAGTCACAGCTGAATCACCTGCTGCGAGGTGTCGTTGATCGCCTCGCTGCCATCGGCCGTGATCAGCACCAAGTCCTCCAGATGCGCGGAGCCGCCGACGCCCGACTCGATCAGCGGACAGTCGATGCTCAGGATCATGCCGGGTTCGAGCAGTACGTCGCCGATCGGCGGCGAGGTACCGAAACCCGTGTGATCCGTGTGGTACAGGCCGACACTGTGTGGGTTGAACGGCACACGGTAATTGACCCCGGCATCGGCGAGCGCCGCCTGCCCGGTCGCGCGGATGTCGGAAAAACGCATGCCGGGTTTCAGCTCGTCGCGCACCCGGTCCCAGGCCTGACCGATGGCGGTAGTGACCTTGCGCATTGCCGCCGGCGGCTCGCCGATGAATACGGTACGGCCGTAGTCGCCATGGTAACCCTCATATTCGCTCACGCAGTCGATCAGGAAGGCCTGGCCGTCGCGCAGCTCGGCATCGAAACTCTCGTCGCTGACGCGATCCACGACCATGAAGACGCCGCGCTGGCCGCGTCGTGCCGCAGCAGCGAAAAACTCGCTGCGCAGGCCGCGATAACTGCCGCCCGCGCGCACCTTGCCGATCGCTTCCAGCGCCGCGTCGACGTTGCCCTGCGCGGCCTGGCGCATCAGTGTGATTTCCACCGGCGACTTGACCAGCCTTATCCGGCGCAACGCATCGTCTGCATCCGCCTGGACCGCCTTCGGCGCCGCCTGACCGAGGGCAGCCGCAACGGCCGGACCGTCCACGGCAATGCGCCCGTCGAGCAGGTCAAAGGCCGTAAGCACCTGCGCCAGGGCCGCGACCTGGCTGCCGGCGGGTTTCTGTCCGCGGACCTCGGCCTCGGTAAAGCGCAGCCGGTCTGTTTCGATCCGGTCCAGCGGCACCTCGCCACGGTCCGGAAACAGGTCCAGCGGGATCGCGTCGCCGGATTCGTCTTCTTCGGCCGGCCAGCGCGATGCCGAGTAGAGATAGATCGGCAAACCCTGCGCGCGGTGCACGTCGGCCAGCGTGTAGTAGTAGCTGAACTCGGCCATGACCACGGCCACCGGGCCACGCTTCTGGCGCGTCACCACGGCCAGCGAACCGGGCGGGCGGCCCATGCGTGTGAGCACCGGACGAAAGCCCGTCGCGTGACGGAAATTCACGCCACTGCCCAGCACCAGCGCATCCAGCTCGAGCTCGGCCAGCACCCGGTCAGCCTGGTCGAAATTCATCCGCGGCCCCGGCGGTGGCATCGGGAGAGTCACTGCCGACGCGGCCTGTGTCGGCGTGCCGGGCAACGACGCCACCATACCGGTAGCCGCCATCGAGGAAAGCACGCGCCTACGGTCAATCATCCTGGGTCTCCGCAGTTCCGCGGCATGCGCCGCTGCGCCAAGGTAGCTCAGAAGCGGCTGGCGTGCACCTGCCAACGAATCCTGCATAGTGTGCGCCCGTTCAACTTAATCGGTGACCGATGAGCCTATATACATAAGTGAACCAGCTTGCCCGTCACGCGGGCCAGATAAGAATCATCACATCCATGCCCGCAGCCGAAGGTCAGACCCGCTCCCTGCCCGCCCGCCAGCTCGACGACGGCTTCGCCTCGTTACGCTTCAGCGCGCCTCTGGAGCAGGCATTTCGTCGTCACCAGCTCGAAGTCGGCATGCTCCAGCTCCGCATCGCGCTGTCACTGGGGTTCCTTTTCGGTTTCAGCTTCCTGGTGCTCGACTACGTGCTCGGGGAGCCGGGGTTCAGCGGCACAGGCATCCTGGTACGAACCGCGATCAACCAGTCTTTGATCGCGGCCATGCTGGCAGCGACCTTCGTGGCAGCCTGTCATCGCTATTTGAACGAAATGGCCGTCGCGGTCTGCCTGAGTATCGCGGCCTGCTCGGTGTTCGTAACCACGGTGGGCGAAGCACGAGATGTCGGCAGTTCTCTCACCGGCTTCCTTGTGCTGACTTTCTATACCTACCTGTTCATCGGCCTGCGCTTCTGGCCCGCGCTGGCGACCGCAGCGACGGTACTGCTGTCGGTCGTTGTCACGGGCCTGCTAAGCGGCATGCCGGGCGGCGCGATTGTCTACAACGGGCTTTTTCTGCTGTTTGCCAACCTGATTGGCGCAACCGGCCTGTACAACCTGGAATACAACCAGCGCAAGAGCTACCTCGAATCGCTGGTGCTCGAAAATCTCGTGCGATCAGATGCGCTCACCGGCCTGGCCAACCGCGATTACTTCGCCGCCCAGCTGCGCCGCGCCTGGGCGCACTGCGTTCGCGAGCAAGTACCGCTGGCCCTGGCGATGATCGACATCGACCACTTCAAGCAGTTCAATGACGAGTACGGACACCAGGCCGGCGACCGTTGTCTGAAGCAGGTAGCTGCCACGATCGGCAAGGTATGCCGACGCCCGCTGGATCTGGCCGGGCGTTATGGCGGCGAGGAGTTCATCGTGATGCTCCCGGGGGCGAGCAGCGATCACGCGCATCTGAAGCTATCGCAGCTGCTGGCGGCTATCGAGAACCTGGGCATCGCGCACGCCGGGAGCCAGGTCGCCCCGCACGTCACGGTCAGCGCCGGGCTCGCGCACCTGTTGCCACACGAAACCGAACGCAGCATCGCAGGCGCACTGCAGATGGCCGACGAGGCCCTTTACTCAGCCAAGCGCAAGGGCCGCAATCGGGTCGTAGTGGCTCGCGAGGGCCGGGAGAAATCTCTGGAAACCGGTGTTTTCCACCTGACGCGCAACGGCAAGATCAGCCAGTCGGCCTGATCGCCGCACCCGCCAGGACGGCTCAGAAGATGCGGCCGCCCACCGAAATGCTTCCGCCCAGGCCGCCACCACCTCGATAGCCACCGTAGCTCGAATAGCCGATGCTGCCGTAGACCTGCGGCTGCTCGCAGCCCGATATGCTGAGTGCCAGTGCGAGCAAGAGCACTACGCGGGCCATCTTGAATAGTCGTTTCATGCCTGTCACTCCACGCTGGCCGCCCGCTCATCGGGCGGCGTCCAGGTCTGAATCGCAATGCCGGCGCCGGACGGGTCGGCGATCAGCGCTACCTGCCCCCCGACTGCGCGCGGCTGGGGCGGCGCCAGTACCGTGCCGCCGAGAGATTCGACGCGGTCGGTGACTGCCGCTGCGTCTGCCACGCGCACGTAGCTGACCCAGACCGGCTCGATCTCGTTCACCGGTCTCGGCAAGAGCCCGACCCGCGGTG